>JBNVCD010000054.1:0-3418 GCA_050410875.1 Bathyarchaeia archaeon
TAACCGTCAACCAGTTTCTCTAATAAACTCAACTTTTCAAGATCAGAGCTACCACCACTAAGCATTAACTCATGTGCCTTCAAACTACACTGGACTGCTAAGAGGTCAGCAGGAATTTCATTCAAAGCAAAAATTCCGACACGCCCAACCTTGACAAATGCCTCAGAAGCATCAATCCAAGCTTGCCTCGAATTTTGATTCACTAAAGCTTCAGAAAGTTTTAACATTGCCCACGACAAGTTGGAACCAATCAGATCCCCAGCTTCATCATAAAGAACACGTGCAGAATCAAAGAATTTAATTGCCTGGAGAAAATTTGAGCATTCCAAGCCTTTTTGGTAGCCGTTATGAAACTCTTCATAAGCTCTTTCAGAAAGAGGCTTCCAAAACTTCCAACTCATCAAATCGCCTCAGGAACCACTCACTGAATTTAGATATCCAGATCTAAAAATAAGTCTTCCCAAAATAAACCCAGATACCCTCATAATTAAAGAAAGGCCGCACTGAACCCCCAACCAAGTTGCCGACATCTCCAATTCTGCAGTTTCTACGCAGCCACTTCCCCCTTTTTTGGAGCACGTTTTGTTATCATTGACCGGCGCGGTCAGTGTCTGCTAGTCCTGCACGTCTAACATGTACTGCATCTGACTGATAGTTGCTTTCGCCAAATTTTTTTTGATTAATGCTCTTTACATTTAGCGTATACCACTCGTCAGCCATTTTTGTTTCTAAACAATACCCTGCACTGCATTCCAAGGTATATTTTCCTGTAGATTTTCCTGTAGATGTCAGTTTGTCAATTTCTGCCTTTAACGTTTCAGGTGAAATATTTAGTATTCTCATCAATTCCTTTTTTGATATGCTCTTGCCCCGCAACAGAATGTCAAGGATTTTTTGCTGTAGAGAAGAGCTATATTGTGTGTTTTCCTGCGTTATCTTACTTGGCAATAATTTAGCTCTGTCGAGGACAGGCATACTTGTTTCTTTTTTGGTTGATTCAGTTTCACTCTCTAAGGTTGTTGCTGATTGGATTTCTTTTTCCACCAATTTTTTTAGCATAACCGCTTTTTCAGGTGTCAGCCCCAGATACTTTGCGTTTTCCCGCATTTCTGAATCTGTTACTTTATAGTTGTGTTTCTTGAGGTATGCTCTAACTTTTTTTAAGTCAGCACCTTGAGTTTGCAAAGTTATATTTGCTTTTTCAAGATTTTTGTTTCTTTGTTGCGCAAGTTGACTTTCAATTTGTTTGAGAGTTTCATCGTCTACTTCATAAGGAAAATAACTATTACTCGTTTTGCAGTAGTCGACATATTTTGCCAATAAGCCGGTTCCACTAATTGATTTGCCGTTACCAACTACTATTAGCTTCTTTATCGCTCTTGTTAAGGCGACGTTTACTCGATGCTTTTCTTCAACAAACCCCAGATCATCTGTGCTTGTTACGCTGAAAATTATCACGTCAGCCTCTCGCCCTTGAAAGGAATCAACTGTATAGACTTCAATTTTCTCGTCTTTCAAGTCTTCTTTAAGCTTCTTTTGCTGTGCTCTATATGGCGCTATGACTCCAATGTCTTCGCTTCTGACACCTAACCATTTCAGGATCTTAACTATTGAGCAAATAGCCTGCACTTCTTCCACATTGTAGCGTGATCCACCTCTTGATTCTTTGCATTCAGATCCACAAACATCTACGAAAACGGCTGGGAATTTAGGATCTAAAAATTCAAATGGTGGATTAGCGCTTAATACAAGCTCTTTTTCATTTTCATTTATTTTTGGACTTATTTCAATTTTTCCCAGATACACATTGTCTTTTGCGAATTGGAATATTTTAGGGTGGGAGCGATAATGCCATCTTAGCGTCAAAACACGATTTAGTTCATCTGAACGTGAGTTTTCATATTTCTTTCGGAAACATGAAAAGGCGCTTAAAGCTTCTGCATATTTCGTGTTGTTCTTGGCTGTTTTTCCTCTCAAAATGGGTAATAACTGCTTATCGTCGCCAACTATTACCCATTTTTTTGCCTTAATCATACCTAGCAATGCAAGGGTAATCAACACTTGACTTGCTTCATCTATTATTGCAACATCAAAAACTTCGTCTGCCAAATCACCTATCTGTGATCTAATGAGTGTTGTACCGATAATTTTTGTTTCCTTAATTAAACGCGCGCTCTCTCTGGATAGAATTTCCGCTCTTTGTTCAATTTTCTCTTTTAATTCCTTGTTGATTGTTCCTAACAACTGTTTATTTTTTTCCTTTAATTCGTAATCATTAGTTGGGTACCAAGCAGCATTAGAATATTTTCTTTGTGGTTCTCCAACAGCAGAAAGTTCCCTGCTTGATTCAATGAGTTCTTTCCGTTTTTCTCTAAGCTCTTTTATTTCATCGGTTAGTGTTTTGAACTCTAACCCTAAATTTTCAGTTGCCTTGTAGCTGAGCAAGTATCCTCCATTAACTATTTTTTCAGAAACTTTGTGTGGAGCCTTAGCGGTTACTCTTAGGCAAATCTTGTTATTGAGAAGTTCCAGAACGTTATCTACCGCTCTGTTCGTGTGTGATGTGACAAGAATCCTTTCTCCTCTTTTCCACAGTTCCTTGGTCGCCTTGGCGATGACCTGAGTCTTTCCTGTTCCAGGGGGACCGACAATTATGAGTAAGTCATTTTCTTTCATGCCCACTATTGCTTTTACAGCATCAATCTGTGACTCGTCAAGGTCATATTCGTCCTTAACGTCGCGTTTGTTTGAAATCTCAATTCTTACAACTGGTTTAGCTTCTTGCTTATCAAACAATGCGGCAAAAGCTTTTTGCTCCACAACTCTTAAATCAGGTGAAGTTATCTTAGACAATAGTTCAAGTTGCAAATCATAGCTCAAAAGATTAGTGCATTCACAAACTTTTATCTTGTCGCCTTCTACAAGGCGAGTATTTTCATGGTCAAGTATGTTAACTGAAAACTCGCGTCCTCCTTCAAATACGGCGCCAATAGGTTGAACGACATTTTCTTTAAGCTGACCTATTATAGCACCTTCCTGCGTAGTTGAATCAGATTCAAAGGTGACTGTGTCTCCGAAAATATGTGCTACTTTTGCTATTTTATACTCTTTTTTTGTGCGCTCAACTTCTTCATTTTTCTCTTCAATAATGATTTGTTTTATCAATTCTGAGAATAGCCTTCTGCTGTCCAAAAAGATTGAATGCCCACACTGAGGACAAATAAGGTATTTTTTTTTTGATGCTGAAACCTGCAAGAAAAACACTGAAGGATTTCTTTGTCGATTAAATGTTGAGTTTCCCGTATTTTCTGCGCTTTAGAGGCTTCAGCCCTCGCTATCTGCTCTTCTTTTTTTCCAGCGGTTTCAGCACTTCTCGGCGTTTCTTCATTGGGAGGGGTGGCTTTTTTAAGGCTTCTGA
>JBNVCD010000054.1:3428-6660 GCA_050410875.1 Bathyarchaeia archaeon
AATTGTCCGTTCTCTTTCTCGGGCAGCTTCTTCATCGTTTAAATATGCCGGATTATATCTTTCATCTTTCAACGCAAGCACTTTCCGAGTTAAAATGATTATATATATTATTCTTAAAATTTTTTGCTTAATTTTTGCTTTAGGTAGTGAAGTTAGAATTTTATAAGAAACTTAAATCAGGAATAACCTTCCACACTTTCCGCCACTGGAAAGCAACCATGGAATACCACAAAACCAAAGACATCCTACACGTCATGCGACTACTAGGTCACAAAAACATCAAAAACACGCTCATCTACACCCAACTCGTAACCTTCCAAAACGACGACTACATCTGCAAGGCAGCAGTAAACGTCAAAGAAGCCACTGAACTAATAGAAGCAGGCTTTGAATATGTATGCGAAATGGCTACCATAAAACTATTCAGGAAGCGTAAGTGACATGGCAAGAAAATTTATCTCCCAAAAGCTGGGGATGTATGCTGAAAAGCTGGGGATGGGAATTGAACCCATATATAACAGCTCTGCAGGCTGTCGCCTGAGCGATTCGGCCACCCCAGCACCGTGCTGTAAGGAGATTCTAGCTTGAGGGTAATAAAAATGTTGTTGGCTAAAAATCGCTGTCTGGCGCTTCTTTAATCTGAAAGCGCAATATCAAATCCAAGTCTCCGTTAATTTTTGAGCCAGTTACGAAGTTTGTCGTTGTGGCATAACTTGAAGGGGCAACTTTTGGCTATGCGGCGGCAAAGAGTGGGCTAGAAGGCGAAGAGGGGGGATTTTTTGCGCATGGCGGCGATGTACTCTTTGAGGGTTTCCCGTTCTTCCTCTGTTAATTTGTCGGCGTAGGCGTTTTGGAAGGTGCGTACGTCTACTTCGGGCACTTTGACGTATAGGATGTCTTTTTCGAAGACGTGTCTGCCCACGGTGGGTTTATCCATGGAGACTGCGACTTGCATGCCGCGGCTGGCTTGGGGTACGGCTTTGCCTTTGTCTTGGATCTGCTGTAGTTCGCCTATGTCTTCGCCGTCTGCGGCGCGGATTAGAGAAACTTTGGGTTTGAGGGTGCCAGCTAAAACTTCGACTCCGAATATGGCGGGTTTGGCTCTGCGGAAAACAAAGCCGGGTAGCACTTGGATTTTGCAGGGTTTAACCATTCTTTCAAGTTCCTGCTCAAGTTTGGCTTCGGTGCGTGATTTAACCCACTCAACATAGTTTTCTATCAGGTGGTACACGATTTGCTCTTTGAAAATCTGAACGCCTCTGGCAGAGGCTTCTTCTTCAGCGTCAGGCAAAACTTTCACGCCGAAAGCTAAAACCACGCCTTGCAGGGGGTCGTGTGCTTTCACCGCTGAGGCTTCTATGACGTCACGTTTGGAGACATCGCCCACGTCGGCTATGCGCACGTTAACGTTGTTTTGCTTTAAAATTTCAGCTATAGCCTCCAACGAGCCTAACGTGTCAGCTTTAAGGATGACGCCGTCGACTTGGGTGGCAATGCGGATTTTTTTGATTTCATCTTCGATAAGCTGGCAGTACTTCTCAGGAGTTTCACCCGGCGCAACAGCGTACAAGGGGGCACCTGCGAGAACACCCTCCAAGTTGGAAGCCACAATTTTCACGCCTGCCGCCGCGAAGACTTCATCAACTGAGCTGAAGCGGTCACGGGGGTCACGCATCTCATCTAGCGGTTTAGGAACCAAAATTGCCCGGACACGGGTAACAATGGGTTTTTCTTTGCCGCCTACAACTACAACATCGTCTTTTCTGAGGGTGCCGTCAAAGATTATAGCATTAAGAGTTAAACCTAACCCTGGCTCCTCTTTGACTTCTAAAACGGAACCTTTCGCGGCGCCTTCAGTGGTTTGAAGACGCTTCTTGAGGTACTGCTGCGTTAAACCAACAAGCACCATCAAAAGCTCAGTTATGCCTTCGCCTGTCTTAGCGGAAACAGGCACAAGCGCAACTGTTGTGGTGAAGTCGCGTACGCGGTCAAACCTGTCAGAGTTAATTTTCAACCGTGAAAAAGTGCCCATAACCTCGTAGAGCTTATTGTCCAAGTCCTCTTTAACGTAGCTGTCCTGCTTAGCATAGCTCTTTATGAAAGGCGTATCCGCATGAACCTTCCAGCCGGCTACGCGGTCAATTTTGTTAACCGCCACAATAAAAGGAGTTCGGCGCGCCCTAAGAATCTCGATGCATTCGTAAGTTTGAGCTTCAAAACCGCGCAGCACATCAACAACAAGAATAGCGATGTCCGCAACGCTTCCGCCCCTGCGACGCAGATTAGTGAAAGCTTCATGCCCAGGAGTATCAACAACAAGCAAACCTGGAATTTGAATTTCCACCTTCAGGTTAGAGGCACCTATAATTTGCTGCAAAGTCTCAACAGGAAAGAAACTTGCCCCTATATGCTGAGTTATACCTCCGGCTTCACGCGCCTGCACACTGGTTTTGCGGATTTTGTCAAGAAGTAAAGTTTTGCCACTGTCAACATGACCTAGCACACACACAATGGGCTGGCGAATAGGCATAGCGGAAACCTTCTTTTGCAAGACGAATTTTTAAGTGTTCAGAATAATGATTTGTAGGTTAATAAACCCTCAGCCCGCAGGTTCCCGTTTCACGGGAAATTTGTTTAGTTTGAAGGTGACTTCCAGAAGCATCGAATAAGCAAAAATGCAAAGGCAAAACAAGCTGGGAGCGACAAGCAACAAAGGCAAAGACATGTCGGTACCTTGACCCAGCTGCAGCATTGGCCCCAGCACGGCGCCAAAAGGAATTATGAGGGCAACGTTGTGGTTGTTGGCTTCCAGCAGCGTCTGAACATCATTCGTCTTAAACATAAACGGAACCGCAACGGTAAACAGAAAAAGCTCTGAGGCAACGGCAGTAAAACTCATTCCGTCAACACTCATAAAGCTAAACCAGCCTTCAGAAAAAGGCCAAAGCATTTCAAAGCCGCCGGTGAACAGGTCGCCAATCATCGAGTGGGAAAGCAAGGCAACATAGTAGGGAACGGCTTTTTTACGGTAAATCACAAAGAAAGGAATGAACAGGACGGTGAAAGTGAAGATGGAGTGCGTTGGTCCACGATGCATAAAAATGGCCGGTTCAAGGAACTGCAAAATCAGGTCCACATCAGGTAAAATAGAAACCGTGAAAAGTAAGGGCAGATTCAACCGTGTTTTGAGAAGGGCAGCAAAAGGTTTGCCGCTTAGATACGCCAACGCGAA
>JBNVCD010000054.1:6670-8609 GCA_050410875.1 Bathyarchaeia archaeon
AGCTAACTAAAAAAAGTAACGTGCAAAGGTGAACTGAAAATTTTACTCGGGGGGTTTTGATATCACAAGCAATATACCCGAGATCAACGGGATAAGGCTTAGGAAGCCAAAGAAGCCGCTGTAAGCGTTCAGAACATTTGTGCTGGTTGCTGTGAAGTAAATCATCAAAAGACTTAAGCCTACAAGAAGTAAACCGAAGAATTTTTCGGCAAGTTTAATCCAGAGAGTTTCTGTTTCGCTCATGTCCACCAGTCCTTGTTTAATTGTTCTGCAGTATTAAAGAACATTGAGTATTTTAAATTTCTCTCTTAATGTTGCCATCGGCAAGCTGAATCCTCTCCACACAGCCGCCACTGGCAAGGTTAACCATTAACCTGAAAAAGCCCCAAGGCGGTTTAGCTGCGGATCCGACTCTGTAAAGGCCTAAAAGGGCGCTGGAAAACCGCCGCCGTTAACGGAGACGCAGCCTACTAGGCGCCGCTCCACTTTCGCTGCAGCCTCAGCGTTTATCGAAAAATGTTTAAAGTTGCTTAGGTCAAGCTAAGAAACGCTAGTGGCAAGCATCAAAAGACAAACAGCATTTCACATTTGTACCCAAACAGTAAAATATTAACTCGTGGGGCAATTCATTTTGCTGATGCCTATGCAGCTGGAGCAGTACACAAAAGAAAAACTTTGGCAGATGCTGCTTGAAGCCGTTCACGCCAGCGTCATGTACCCTACACATAAAGCTTACACCCGAGACATCATACTAAAAGAGAAACCCGACGTGAAACCTGAAGAATTAGCCGCCAGACTGAATGTACCTCTAGCAGAAGCACTGGTTATTCTAGACGAATTGTCAACAGAAAAACCAAGAGCAAACTAGAGAACCTGCACGCTGGAAGCTTTAAACGCCAAGTAAACTTCCGCGTTCAAGTTAAGCTCCATCTCCACAAAGGAACGCTTAGTTATCTTAACAACAAAAGGTTGACCCACATCAACAGTTAGTTTCACTGTAGAACCGCAATCAGCGATGGCGACAATTTTGCCTTTGAAAACGTTGCGGGCGCTGGAAGCAACTGGGCTTTTAGAGAGAATAATGTCTTGGGGGCTAACAAAAAAAGACACTTCGCCACGCCGCTGCGTAGTCACTTCAACTTTGACGTTGTTGCCCACATCCACCACCACGGTGCCCGACCCTGTGTCAGACGCAAAACCTGTGAACGTGTTGTCCACTGCGGCAAAACTCGCCAAATTCCTCGATAACTTGCTGAAAACATCGCCGGTTTCACCCACCTCGGTTATTTGCCCACCGTTTATGAGGGCAACTCGCGTGGGCAACTTTTCCGCCTGAAACATGTTATGAGTCGCCAACACCACGGTGGCTTCTCGTTCACGGTTAACGGTTGCGATTACCTCTTCAACGATAGCCGCGTTTTTCGGGTCTAAATTAGCCGTCGGCTCATCCAAAAGCAGTAACGGCGTGTTCAACACTACAGCTCTGGCTATGGCGACACGTTGCTGTTCACCCCCAGAGAGCTTCCGCGCAGAACGCCGCTCAAAACCCTCCAGCTTAACCAGCTTTAAGGCTTCCGTTACGCGGCTACGGATCGCACTTTCGGGTAGACGCCTTAATTTTAATCCGTACGCTATGTTGTCGTAGACGGATGAGCCGAAAAAAGTTGCCTTCTGGAAAACCAGAGTGCTCTGCAGACGCAGCGCTTCAGCGTTTTTGGCGTTGACTGATACGCCTTGAAATTTGACTTCGCCAAAAGTTGGGGCTTCAAGAAACGCTAAAATCTTAAGGAGAGTGGTTTTTCCTGAGCCGTTGGGTCCAAGCAACCCCAAGATTTCGCCCCTGTTAACCTGCAAGGTTACATTGTCCAGCACTTTCGTGACGCCGAAAACTTTAGTCACACCGTTCAACTCTGCAATCAAAGTCACTGCGGAGACCTCC
>JBNVCD010000055.1:0-3361 GCA_050410875.1 Bathyarchaeia archaeon
GTGCCCTTTTACGCTAACGACGATTTGTAAGTGGGAACCGTTGCGGGTGAGTGGTTGTGATAAGGCTTAATAGAGGCTTAAGAAGTGTCTTAACTTGTGTCTGTGATGCCTCATGGTTGACGTATGGCTTCCTTACGGAAAAACTGATGTTTGTGTGAGGGTTCAAGCTCGCAATCTTCTCGGTTCAATTGAACCCAAAGAGCAGCCTGCCTGCCCAGATGCTAGAGCTGAGGTTGAACGTGCACTTAAAGAGCCAATTCCCGTAGGGAACAAACGTCTAAGCGAGATTGCTTTGCCTGAAAGTAAGGTCGCCATAGTTGTTAATGACGCTACACGTCGGACTCCAACTGATGTGATGCTTCCGCCGGTGCTTGATGAGTTAAATTTGGCGGGTGTTAAAGATGAAAATGTTACCATAATTTTTGGTACAGGCACACACAGGCCAGTTACACGTGAAGAGGCTGTTAGAATCGTCGGTGAATCCGTTTTTAGCCGAGTCAAAACTGTAAGTCACAACTGCAAAGCTCCAGACCTTGTACATGTAGGTAACACGCGGCATGGAAACAAGGTTTACTTGAACCGCGTTTTCGCTGAAGCCGACGTTAAAGTTCTGTTGGGCGATGTTGATTTTCACTATTACGCGGGGTACAGCGGGGGGCGAAAAAGCGTGTTGCCAGCTGTTGCAGGTGAAGAAACCATAAAGCATAATCACGCTTTGATGTTGCATGCTAACGCTCGACCCGGCATTTTAGTTGGTAACCCCGTGAATGAGGATATGGTTGAAGCTGCTAAACTCGCCAAAGTTGACTTCATTTTAAACGTTGTAAGCAACAGCAAAGGTCAGGTTGTTAAAGCGTTCGCAGGAGATTGGGAGCAAGCCTTTGCTGAAGCAGTAAAACTTGTTGACGCCATGTACCGGGTGGTGGTTGACCGCCGGGCAGACATTGTTGTTGTTAGCTGCGGTGGCTCGCCGGCGGATATTAATTTATATCAAGCATACAAGGCTGTGGACTCCGCTTTGGAAGTGGTGAAGCGGGGCGGCGTTATCGTGTTGGTTGCGGAGTGCCCTGAGGGCCATGGGAATCAAGTGTTTTATGATTGGATGCTGAGGTTTGGCGACTTGAAATCTGTGGAGCGTGAAATAAAGCGGAATTTTGTTCTTGGGGGGCATAAAGCGTATTATCTGTTTAAAGCTTGGTTTCTACGTTGCCTGATTATTATGCAACTAACATCTTTAAATTGAAAACTGCTCGAGCTGTTAATGACGCTTTAGATGAAGCACTCATGATTGCGGGGAAAGCAGCGAGGGTTTGGGCAATTCCCTATGGTAATTTCACGCTGCCCGAAGTTAAAGCTGCAGAAGATTCTCCTCAAGCAGTTGAACCAATATAGAACGTAAACTTTAAGTTCAATCCGGAAGTTCAAGGTTAAGAAGGCGAACACATGCAACAGACTTTCACGCTCAGAAAGTTTACCCCTGACGACCTGCAAGCTGTAATGCGGATTAACCGTCTCTGTTTACCTGAAAACTACACCGACATGTTCTTTATGGATCTGCATCAACGTTTCCCCGAAACCTTCATCGTAGCGGAGGAAGACGGTGAAATAATTGGTTACATAATGTGCCGCATCGAAGTGGGCTTATCAAACATAGGTTTAGGCGGCTTGGTGCGTAAGGGACATGTGGTTTCCATAGCAGTCATGCCTAAAGGTAGACGCAAGGGTGTGGCAACTGCTCTCCTTAAGGCAGCAATGGATGGTATGATTCGCTATAAAGCCAAGCAGATTTTTCTTGAAGTGCGCGTTACTAACCAAGCAGGCATCGAATTGTACAAGAAACTTGGCTTAGAGGTCTCAAGAACAATTACCGGCTACTACAGCGATGGCGAAGACGCCTACGTCATGACAAAAAAACTCTAATTACCAATTTTAACTAACAAGTGCAATGTGTTGCAGGTATCTGAAAAAATTCCCAAAATAGCCTTTGTAGAAACATGAAAACGGAAAAGTTGGGGTTTAACTCATCCTACTTTTTTTAGTTTTTCATCTTCTCCTTTCTGACGGAGCTGCTATCTTTTATTAAGTGTAACGCTTCCTCTTTCTAATGCTTTAAGGATGCTTCTTTGCTCTTTGTTTTTACGTGTTCTTGTCTCGCATAGTCAACTTCTTCTGTCAACTCCTTATGAAATACCTGTGCTTCCTTGACCCATATATCTTCCTCCCCTTAACAATATTCCTCGTTCTCCCACTCTGGGGACCCGTTTTCATATTGCAAGGTAGTACACGTTCCAACTGTGAAACAAAACGTTCCGCAAGTAGAGCTAATAGGTGCTTTATATAAAATAGCAGAAAGGAGGAAAAATCAATGAAAATCGGGATAAAACTACTCGTAGCAGCGATTCTCTCGATGTTCATGGGAATAGCATGTGCTTCTCCGCTGCTGCTATCAGAACTCAACATACAACCATACCCTTTATTACCTGAAGGACCCAAACCTGAAGTTACTGCAAGTGTTGTCTACGCTTGCTTTAGTGCCCAAATTGCTGCCCCCTCCATGTCTGTGCCCTCTTGGTACCCCAGTAACCAAACTCCTACAACTATCAACTACAAGATCGTGGTAAACGTAACCAACCCCTCTGACGAGTATGTTGTTGTTGACTTTTTGCAAGCATCTGCAGCGCAGGATTACCTGCGAGGAGACAACCCATTTCTTGTGAACGGTGTAACAGGCACCGCGGGAAGCCACAGATACGTATATCTAGACGGCGAATTAGTCAACGTCACGTGGATACCTAACGCAGGCGTTCCTATGCCACCCCAACCAGTTATAGGTGGGTACCCAACACCGCCACCTCTGGATAATGCCCCCTTGTACATTCCTGGCAACAATAGTGCAACCGGCGGCTACTGGCGAGAGGGCGTAGAAATAGCAGATACATACGTTAACGGCACCTTAGCCTACACATACATGCTTATCAACGGCACATGGATCGACGTTACTGGCAGAGTTGAAGTGCCCGACCGCGAAAACCCCTTCAATCAAATGGTCATACCTGTTCACCATATCTGCAGTGGCTGGTACACTTTCCAAGCACCTTTGCCTTCTGACTGGAACGCGACAGAAATGCACACACGTACCTCAACGCAAGACTTTGGCAATGGCACAACCGTAACCACAACCATAACAACCGTAACGATAAAACCCACGATTCCCGCCGGCACCAACCGAACTGTTGATAACTCAGCCCCCCAGACAGAACACGTAACCATATACATGGGACCTGGCAAATTTAACAATACGTGGGCACCGCATGAATCACGGTTGATAATGCTCAACGGTACCGTCTTCAATGGTGACGCG
>JBNVCD010000055.1:3371-8499 GCA_050410875.1 Bathyarchaeia archaeon
ATGTTACGCAGTATCTTCAAAGCGGCGACATAGCAATTCATCTGATGGGACAAGCGAGGTTATCTGACAGCGTTAGAAACGGAACAATGACTGACACTTCAAAGGTTATTGATGTAATTCAGCAGCTAAAGTTACAAGCAGATGACAACAACTTTGTCTATAAAGGTGCCCTCAGCACAGGCCAGAAATTCAAGTCTGATCCGTGGGGTATTGAGGTCTTTATTGAGGCTGGAAGTTGAACACCATGACACACTTGGACACTGAAGAGTTAGGAGGCGCCACACTCCAGGTTTATGCCTACCTTGTTAAAGAAGGAAAACCTGTGGGTCCACGTGAAGTTATGCGTGGTGCCCACCTCAGTAGCCCAAGCACAGCCTACCGTCAACTACAGAAACTTGAATCGTTTGGCTTAATCAAGAAAAACATCTACGGCGCTTATGTTGTTCGAGAGAAAGCACACATCAGTGGGCACGTGTGGATCGGCAGAAACCTAGTGCCCAGACTGATGTGCTACTCCCTCTTTTTTATGGGCGTAGTAGGAATTGAGTTAGCAATTATTGCAATCCAGTTTATCCAAGGACAAATACCCACGCTTGAGTTAATATATCTAGCGGCAACTAACACTCTGGCAATGGGTTTATTTTTTGGTGAAGGGTTTACGCTTTGGAGAAAAAACAAACCTGAAGACCACGAAGCAGCAAAAAAGGAAAGTCCAGTTGACTCTAAGCAAGAGTCTGAAAGAAACAATTGATGCAAAAACTTTTTTTTTTACATTTCCTTACGTTAGCATGGCGGATACAAATTTTTCTGGCACCGTTTAGCGTTTGAACTGGGGATGCTTGCCGCCGTAAACTTTTGTCAAAATGGTAATAACAAACACATCTACTATCATGACCATGGCAAGCAAGTCAAAGCGAAGATCAGCCATTATATGGGCTGTAGCAAGGAACACTCTAAAATTCAACGCGCCAGCGTTAAAATTCATGGAACCCATAAATAAAGCAACTGCTGACAAAACTGCACCAACGTAAAGAGACAACTTTTGTTTAATCTTAAACAATAAGACATACATCATAACCAACGTTGGACCGTAGTATGCTAAAGCGCCTAGCATTCCTAAAGGCCAACCTAAAGGGTTAATCTCTGTTGCTAAACGGGCGACGTCTATAGCGTAATGTGTCGTGGCTAGGTCATAAATCCAGCAGGCTAAAACTACTCCCTGCAGCGCGAACATGAAGTGCCGTAGTTTTTCATCTAAGCTACTAAACGTTGAAGTGACTTTTTTTCGGTTTAACATAAAAACTGCTGCTGTTGAGGCGGGGATAAGGAAAATCAAGAGGTAGAGCAACCCAAGCCACGCGTCACCTGACCTTAGGAGGGCTAAGGCGTTGAAGACCCAGATGAACGCTGTCATAGCTAGAAAGCCTTGGACTAAACTTTTCAATGCGCTCGTGTCCTCGTAACCCCCTAAACAATTGTGCGGTGTCGTAACATTTAAGATTTGCTGCGGGATTCGAAACACCGCTTACAACTATAGTTTGTGGTGCAAACGGTTAATAGGCGCCTGTAGCACATGCCTAAAATCAAACGTGGAGAATCAAAAAATGAATGGCAAAGTTGCTCCAATTGGGGAAAAAAAGAAAATTGCGTTAATTGCTCACGACAATAAAAAGGCAGATTTGCTGGAGTGGGTTAAATTCAACAAGGGCACCTTGCTTAAACATGAATTGTTCGCCACCGGCACCACTGGCGACATACTAGAAAAAGAGCTTTGTTCTCACATAACTAAACTCCAAAGTGGACCCTTAGGTGGTGACCAGCAGATAGGTGCACGCATAGCCGAAGGCGCCATAGACTTCCTCATATTCTTCTGGGATCCGCTTGAACCCTTACCTCACGACCCTGACATCAAAGCTCTGCTTCGCCTCGCTGTCGTATGGAACATTCCTGTGGCGTGTAACCGCTCATCAGCAGACTTCATAATAAGTTCGCCTTTGATGAATCAAACCTACCCACGTATTATACCTGACTACGATGCTTACCGTCAACGCTTCAAAGACAAGCATGTTTAAGGTGTGTCTGCTGCCCCTTTTTTATTTTTTAGAAGGCAAACTGTTATTAATAATCAACATCAAACCCTATGGCGGTGAAATATGAGTGAAGCCTCAGCTTCAACCGCCCCTTATAATTATTAATTTTAAAACTTATCTAGAAGCCACAGGAAAAAAAGCAGTTGAACTTGCCAAGCAGGCAGAGAAAATCAGTAAAGAAACCGGCACATCCATAGTTGTAGCTCCCCAGTTCGTTGACATCAAAGCAGTAGCTGAAGCTGTAGAAATTCCTGTTTTTGCTCAGCACCTAGACCCAATTAAACCTGGCAGTCACACCGGGCATGTTCTTGTTGACGCCGTCAAGCAAGCGGGTGCCGTGGGTACACTTATAAACCATTCGGAGAGGCAATTGAAACTCGCTGACATTGACGCTATCATCAAAACTGCAAAAGAACACGACTTAATCAGCTGCGTGTGCACAAGTAACCCGCAAATTAGCGCCGCAGTAGCCTACCTCAATCCGGACATCATAAGCATCGAACCCCCTGAACTTATAGGCACAGGCGTCGCGGTGTCTATGGAGCAGCCTGAAGCCGTCACCAACACACTGAAACTTGTCCGCAAAGTCAACAACGAAGCCGTAATCCTCTGCGGTGCAGGCATAAGCCACGGGGAAGACGTTAAAGTGTCCTTGAAGTTGGGCGCCCAAGGTGTGCTGGTGGCAAGTGCCATTGTGAAGTCAAACGATTCATACACGATAATCCGCGAGTTTGCTTACGCCACAAAGGCACACTAATACGAGGGGACTCCTTTGAAAGTGGAAGCTGAATGTGCTAGTTGCCTTCTTTCACGGGGGATGGCTGAAACCTACATGGCAACCACCAACCCTGCTTTACGTTTCAGGACAGCATCAGAGCTGATTAAGCTCTTAAACCGCGAGTTCAAACCGACAGCTGTCGCCGCGGATTTGGGTACTAAACGAGACCGCCTCATACGTCAACTCACAGGTAACCCTGACCCCTACCAGCGGACAAAAAATTTAAGCAACCAAAAAGCTTTGGAGTTGCTCCCTTTTGCCCACCAGCTTGTGGAAGAAGGCTACAACCAGCAGGATCGATTTAAAAAAGCTTGTCTGTGCGCTATTGTAGGCAACATAATGGAGTTTGACATCCCGGGGCACAATTTCACGTTAAAAGACCTAAGAAAAACCATCAAAGACGCTGCAAAAGACCTCGTTATAGACGACGTAGACAAGGCATACGAGTTAGCAAACAAAACCGGCAAGGTTCTGTATTTAGCGGATAACGCAGGCGAAATAGTTTTTGACACACTGCTGGTAGAACAACTCAAAAACATGGGCGTGAAGGTCACTTTCGCGGTTAAAAGCGCCCCCGTCATCAACGACGCCACCATGACTGATGTCGCGTTTTGCGGTATGGATAAACTGGCTGACGAGGTTTTAACTACGGGCGCTGACGCTGTTGGCTTACAGTTAAAGCTGGTTTCTTCGGAGTTCCTTAAAGTTTACGAGGCGGCGCCACTAGTTTTTGCGAAAGGCATGGGCTACGCTGAAACCTTAACAGAGTACACTCTCACAAAACCACACTTTCTAATGTTCCGCACCAAGTGTCAGCCCGTCGCAAACTATTTCTGTGTCCCACGCGGCAAGAACATCGCCAAGCTGATGCCTTAAAATGTATCTGCCCACCTTGAGGTTCACTGAACTTTCAAATTTTGACGATGCGCTGACCAAAGAGTGGCTTATAACAAACGGGCTTGGAGGCTACGCTTCCACCACTGTTTTAGGCGTAAACACACGCAAATATCACGGGTTGCTTGTTGCAGCTCTACATCCCCCTGTCAGCCGAACAGTTTGCCTTGCAAAACTCGATGAAGAAGTGCATCTCAACAAAATTTACCTCCTAGGCGCAAACGAGTTCCACGGCGCAGTTTACCCAAAAGGCTTCATGCACCTCACAGAATTCTCTGTTTCCCCCTTTCCCAAGTACACGTACAAAATAGACACTGTGCACTTGGAAAAAACCTTGTTCATGCCTTACGGCAAAAACGTGTTGATTGCAACTTACAGGGTTCAAAACCTGGGCGGTAGCAATGTAAAAATTCGAATTTTCCCCCTGCTAACTTGCAGGCACTTCCATCACGTTGTTAACAACGCCGCAAACACTTTACGTTTTAGCCAGAGGCAAGTTAACTCTGGTGAAGTTTGGTGGAGTTTTAATCAACCCGCTGCCTCAGTGGCTATACGCGTCACAGACGGCGACTTTTATGAACAACCTGCGTGGATAGAAAGAATGCGCTACCGCGAAGAAGAAAAACGCGGCGAAGCCGCTTTAGACGACTGCTACCAGCCAGGTTACTTCCAAGTTGAAGTGTCTTCCAAAAACGAGAAGGAGTTTGCTGTGGTAGCCGCTGCAGCTGAAGGTGAGCAGCAAACCGCGCAGATTTAGCTTCTGTGGGTCAAAGTATGGTTGAAGTTAGTTTACTGCAAGCGCATGAAATTAGCAGGTGCAACAGTTTTCTGGTTGACTTTTACCGTTTACATCCTGAGTTAGCGGTAAATGACTGGTTGAGCTGGATACTTTTGGCAGCTGACTCTTTTGTTGTTCAAAGCGCAACTGGCAAACACAGCATAATAGCTGGGTACCACTGGTTTGAAGTGTGGGGTAGAGACGCCTTTATTGCTCTACCCGGCTTAATGCTGGTAACTGGCAGGTTTGAAGACGCCAAAAACGTGTTCGCCGACTTTAATGTGTATTGTCAAGACGGGTTAATTCCAAACTTTATAGATGACCGATCTGGTCAAGCAGTATACAACACGGTTGACGCTTCATTGTGGTATATTAACGCTGTGTTACAGTACCTCAAATACACAGGCGACTTTGAATTCGTCCGCACGCAGCTCTGGGCGAACCTAAAAGAAATCATAGCTAAACACGTAGAGGGAACCCGTTTTGGCATACATTTAGCCAGAGATGGTTTACTTGCGCATGGTCCTAGGCTTACGTGGATGGACGCAGAGGTGGATGGCAAAGCGGTTACGCCGCGGGCTGGTAAAG
>JBNVCD010000056.1:0-4352 GCA_050410875.1 Bathyarchaeia archaeon
CGCCGCCAACTCCGGCGGGAACGTTATTGATTCTGCGCTGACTAAACTGCCTAGATTTAATGCGTTCCCCAGTAAAGTTAACCAAATTACGGGTTGAACAAGCGTTAAGAAAAACACAACTGGTGCTTTGTACCACTTTTTAAGTTCACGGTTAGTTAACGCCCAAAGGCCATGTAGTTTACTTGTGGAAACGTTGTTTGTTTCGCTCAATGTCTTGCCCTCCCCATAGCTATTCGTCTTGCCATAATAGACTCTGCGGATTCGTCTGCGGCGTCACGCATGGATTTTCCTGTGTAGTGCAGGTAAACTTCGTTGAGAGTCGGTTTGGTGAGAGAAAGTTTCGTGACAACGTAGCCTTCTTTACGCAGCGCTTCAATTATAAGGGGCGCGGTTATCTCGCCGTTGCCAGTTTTAATGATGTAGGCATCGTTCTCTTTTTTGACGTCTTTTACATGTTCAATTTTTTTCACGAGGTTAGTTATGTCCACATTTTGTTTGATGCTGAGGGTGATTATGTCGCCGCCTAAACTGTTTTTCAGTTCTTCAGGGGTGCCTATAACCACAATTTTGCCGTGGTCAATTATGGCAATGCGGTCACATAGGGCGTCAGCTTCTTCTAAATAATGCGTCGTCAAAAAGAGAGTCATACCGTACTCCTTCTTCAGCATTCTAACGTAATTCCACGTTGCTGCACGCGTTTGAACGTCTAAGCCTAATGTGGGTTCATCTAAAAACAGCAGTTTTGGCCGGTTAATTAGTCCACAAGCAAGCTCCAGTCTTCGCCTCATTCCTCCTGAGTAAGTCTGCACTCTTTTATCTTTGAACTCCGTCAACTCCACGAGCTGCAAAAGCTCAAGGGCGCGTTTTTTGGAAACTTCACGTGGAATGCCGTAGAGGTCAGCACACAGAAGGATGTTTTCGTAGCCAGTGAGGTCTTCATCAGCCGTATATTCCTGTGGAACCACACCGATGACATTACGTACAGCGTTGTTTTGCTTAGAGATGTCGCTACCCAAAATATAGGCGGTACCTTCAGTGGGTTTCAAGACAGTTATCAACATGTTTATAGTGGTGGTTTTTCCCGCGCCGTTTGGACCAAGAAAACCGAAAACTTCGCCTGCTTTGACGCTGAAATTGATGTGGTCAACAGCAACTAAGTTGCCGTTGAAGATTTTTGTTAGTCCTTCAGCTTTGATTATTTCTTCACTCAAATTTTATCACCTTTAAGTTTTCTGTTAATTTCCTCTAGTTTGGCTGTCAGTTCGTTGACAGCGTTCAATGATTCGTTAACAATCTGCTCTGAATATTTCTCCTGTAAAGTGGTGCCTAAATGGAAGAAGGCGACGCCTAAACGTTTCATAGTCTCACGGATTTCAACGGCTTTTTCCGCAGGAACCTTTGTGAAAAAACCATCAAAAAAAGCAGCAGGAGGAAAACCTGCCTCTTCACGCATTTTCTTTCTCAATTTTCGCTGCTCTTCCAATAGTAATCTGCCGTTTTCTGTTAATTCGTACCGTTTCAACCCGTTTTCTGCAGGCAGCTCTTTTATACAACCGTGATCCTGAAGTAAAGACAACAACGGATAAATGGATCCAGGGCTTGGCCTCCAATGTCCACCTGTGTGCTGCTCGATGTAGTCTATGAGTTCAGATCCAGACATAGGTTTTTCGTTGAGGGCTTCCAGAACGTGGTATCTTATGAAGCCTTTAGGAACCATCGCCGTATGGCGCATCCAGTTTCGCCGATGAAAGAACATTCATATCACTACTGATATCGAAGGTGATATCACATGTGATATTTAAAGTTAGCGCAAGACAACCCGACAACAAGACGTCACCCAAGCTAATTTACGACGGTGCCTATTTTTTCACCTTTTACAGCTGCCAAAAAGTTTTCCGGTTCAAAGCCGCTTACAACAACAAGTTTGACGCGCGCCCGTTTCAGAACTTTAACTGCTTCAGGGTCTATAATTTGGTGGATGCCAGCTTTGTGCTGGTTCTCCGAGAAAACACTACCTAAGTCTTCAAACGATATATGGTCAAGTTTCACCGCGTCAGGGTACCTGCGAGGATCCTTGCTGTAGATGCCATCTTGGTCTGTGCCTTTAACCAACAAGTCAGCGTTTACCTGTTCAGCAACCAAAGCTGCAACCGTGTCGGTAGTGATGCCGGGTTTTAAACCTCCCATAACCACAATTTTTCCTGCCTTGAGACCTTCAGCAGCGTCTTCCAGAGACGTGGAGACGGCAGAACAAGCGGCGGAGCCAAATTTTTTAAGAAACAACTGAGCAAAAAGTCGCGAGACGCTGATAGCCACTTCATCTTGCGCCGTAACCTCAAGCCCCAGGTTCTGAGCAATGCTAATGAACTGGCGTGCAAGTGCCCCTCCACCCACTACTACAACAATCTCGTGGCCTTGCATTTTAAGAGATAACAAAACTTCGACGTACTTCTTCATCAAATCAGTATTTACTGGAGAGGCCACAACTGAACCGCCTATCCTGAATACTAAACGCATCAACAGCCACCTTTCCACTCTTATACGTTTCCGATTAAAAAGCGTTCACGACAAAAAACAGTAAAGCAGCTGGAAAAAGTTACGCATATACAAAAAAGGATAGAATAAAAGCGAAATGTGAGGTGACTTGAGGCACCGTCGAAGACCGTTAAAGAGAGCAGGAGCCACGCTGACAACAAAACTGTAAAAACCAAAAACATACGCTGAAAAAGCAGCAAACATCATAAACAAAAATCACGCTCCTGCTCCCAGATATCTTGGTAATCAGCAGTTTCTAAATTATGGCGTCTTTCGTTTGTCTTGTAAGTATTTTTTAAAGAACCGGCTTTGATTCTCAAGTCTCAGCCTTAAAGTCAAAGGGTTCCCGAAAGGTTTACAACGTCCCTTCTTAATTGCCTCAACTATGGCGTCTACTTTCAAGTCGGCGTCTATAACTGTGTAAGCGCAGCCTATCACAGGACCATAGTGCGCATCCGTCCCGGCCACCTGCGGCAAATTAAATTTCTCTGCAACCTGACGCGCCTTGCGGCACGCGCATTTAAAAGGGAACGAGGAGGAGTTGACTGTTTCAATTGCGTCAAATTTGGCGCTAACATGTTTGCCAACGCTGCCCTTAAACAGGGCAAAAGGGTGACAGGCTATCGCGATGCCGCCTGCTTCATGGATGAGATCCACTGTTTCTTCTGCACTCCGCCCCCTAGGGATCAACGCGTTTACGTTTAATCCTACGATGTGCCCATCACTGCTGGAAACTTCGGTTCCAGGAATAATCAGAAAATCGGTTTGCTTAGCAACTGCTAGGGCGCCGTCTATTTTGTTGTGGTCAGTAACAGCAACAGCGGTTAAGCCACGTTTTTTAGCGTAAAAAACCAGTTCCTGTGGTGTAATCGTAGAGTCAGCTGAGTAGAATGTGTGTACGTGAAGATCTGCCTTAACCTGCAATTATATGGATCCCACTTGCCGTTGATGTTTTGTCTTTAGGTTGCTTGTGGTAATGGTAATTCCCACACTTTAACTTTTGTTAAGAAACTGCGTTTCCAGCGCTCTAACCACCGAAAAAAGAGGCATTTTTATATCAAAGCTAAAGCTAATTGTTTTTGGTGGTTTACCATATGGAAGAAAAATTTTTAGATGAAATTTTAGCCACCGACAAAAGAATACGATACGTAGGCATTGTTAACGACAAACTTGAAAATTTAATGGCTAAAACCCGGCCTGGATTAGAGTTGATGCTAGATAAAGATGAGGCAGAAGAGAAACTGGTCATGCTTGCAGGACCCATAATTCTTGGTACACTTGAAAAGTTTGCGGGCAAGCTAGGCAACTTAGTTTGCGCAGGTGCGCGATTTAAAAAACTAAGTTTGATATTTTTTAAGGTAGGCGACGTAAATGTTGTCGTCAGCACAGAGCCTGGAGCACCTTATGCGCTAATGGAGAAGCTTGAAGAGCAAGTTATTTGCAACTATAGAAAAGCAAAGTGACAGGAAAAGACCTATTGAGGTACAATTGGATTTTTGTTTTCTCTTATGAGCGCAAGTTTTTTGTCAAGCTTTTGTGCGTCATCGTCAATCTTATTAAACAAGGGTTTTGCGATGTTTATTTTGTGTGCCTTCTGTAGGGGTGTAACTGCGTCAGTCCAGTGTGCTTTGTGAACGCTGCCTTGCAAATTGAGCGCTAGCCAAAGTTGTTCAGCGGTAGCAGGCATAAAAGGGGCGGAGCAGACAGCTAAAGCTTTGACGATCTGCGCGGCAATGTAAAAAATGGTTCCTGCCTTTTCAGGGTCAGTTTTGAGGAGTTTCCAGGGTTCTTTATCGTTTAGGTACTGGTTGCCCATG
>JBNVCD010000056.1:4362-8437 GCA_050410875.1 Bathyarchaeia archaeon
CTTATGAGGGTGTTTACAGCGGACTGGAGTTTGGACGCTTCAATTTCTTGGGCTATGTTTCCTACTTTTTCTCGCACATCATTTAGAACAAGTTCATCTTCAACGGTTATCTTTGGTGTTGGAATTTCTCCTTGGAATTTTGAATTGATGAAACTTAGTGTCCTGTGAACAAAGTTTCCGAAGGTATCGTTTAAATCAGCATTAATTTTACTTACAAAGAATTCCCAAGAAAAGTCCGTGTCTTTGGCTTCAGGTCTGGTGGCGGTTAAAAAGAAGCGCCAGTAATCCACAGGAAACATTTCTAGTGCTTCGTCGATCCAGATGCCAATTTTGCGGCTTTTGCTGGCTTTTTCTCCTTTGAACTGTAGAAACTCTGTGGCGGAAACGTCCCATGGCAAATTGTAGTCTTCACCTGAAGCTAACAGTAAAGCGGGCAGAATGATTGTGTGAAAGGGTATGTTGTCTTTTCCCACAAAGTAGAGGGTTTTAGCGTCTTTGTTAAACCAAAACTCGCGCCACTTTTCAGGTTCACCTAAATTTTGGCAATGCTCTATGGTTGCAGAAACATAACCTAGCACTGCGTCTACCCACACATAGATGGTTTTCCCTTCAGCTCCAGGGAAAGGAGCAGGAATCCCCCATTCAACGTCGCGTGTAACGGCGCGTGGTTTTAAGCCTTCTTTTATCCAGTTTAAACTGAAGTTTTTGGCGTTAGCGGACATCTGCTTGTTGTCTTTGATGTAAGCGGCAAGTTTATTCGAGAACTTTGACAGGTCAATGTACCAATGCATGGTTGTCTTGGAAGTAGGCGTGTTCCCGCAGATTATACAGCGGGGATCAACAAGCGTGCCTTCTAAGAGTCGACCGCATTTATCGCATTGGTCTCCGCGAGCCCGCTCGTAACCGCAGTAGGGACATTTACCTTCCACAAACCTATCAGGCAAAAACCGTTGGTCATGTTCGCAGTAGAGCATTTGGGTTTCCTGCTTGAAGATGTAGCCGTTCTTGTAAATTTTCATTAAGTGTTCTTGCACGAATTTTTTGTGTACAGGACTTTCAGTGCTTGTGTAATTGTCAAAAGAAGCACCCCACTGCTGAAAAAGGGCAGCGACCTTAGCGTGGTTGCGGTCTGTTAACTCCTTAGGAGTTACACCTTCCTTGATTGCCGCTACTTCTATGGGTGTACCATGCGTGTCAGAACCGCTGACCATGAGAACATCGGCACCTTTTAGCCTGTAGTACCTTGCAGCAACATCTGCAGACAAAACTGAACCAACCAAGTTACCAAGATGTGGAGTTACATTGATGTAGGGCCACGCTGAAGTTACAAGAACTTTTTCGGGCATAAGCTAAACCACCAGCCTATTTGATGTAACCTCAACATAATAAGTTCTCTTACTTAACAGTGGCGCCGGATTTTGTGGAAAACCTAAGCAGCATTTTGGGTTGGCAGGTTAATAGTACATTTTGAAGGGATTTTTCAGGTCAGTTGCCAACCTAACGTGTTTTGGAAGAAGTATCGCGTCCCATTTAAGTTGCGAAATTTTGATTTGACGGCGTACGGTGCTGTCTATGTCGACATTGTATAGGAATGCTTTGTCCTGCGGGTTCTCAAATTCACAAATTTGAGTTAAGCTTAAGTCTTCAAAAATGCGTCTAAATGTGCGGATAGAATTGTTGTGACATGAGATAGCTACGTTACCGGGATTCTGCTTAAGCCATTCTTTGAGTTGTTCAAGGAAGGATATTACGCGGCGTTCAACCATCGCCATGCTTTCCCCTTCAGGCGGCGCAACATAGGAGCCTCTGTGGAATTGGGCATAAAACTGGGGGTTTTGCTGTTCGATTTCTTTTTTGCTTTTGCCTTGAAACAGGCCGTAACAGCGTTCGATGAGTCTGTCGTCTACGAAAACGGGAATGGGCGGATGCTGTTTGAGTACAACATTTAGAGTTTGCGTTGCACGTTTGAGATGAGATGTAAAAGCGTAGTTTATTTTGCAAGATTCCAATTGTTTTGCAATTTTATATGCTTGGGCAAAACCTTCTGACGTGAGCGCGGGGTCACGCCAACCTGAAAAGACGCCATTCCGATTATCAATTGTCTCTGAATGACGAAAAATGAACAATTGACAAATCAAGGGTTATACCTTTTGTATTCAAATTTTTAGTTCTAAAAGGAATTATTCAGCTAAAGCCATATGGATGTTTCGTCTCCAACGGACGTTAATTATTAGATTTCCTCTTTTAATTAAAGCAATAAAGCACTCAAGTCCCAGTTTTACGGAGCTAACTTTTTGGTGCAATCGCAGGCAAACAGAAAAATCAACAGTAAACCTGATAACAAGAGGTAACTATACTAATTATTTGGGTGACAATTTGCCAAGGCCTAAGCCGACTTGGACGGAAAAACTCAATGACAGCAAGGGCTTGCCAAAAATTGAGACGCTGTCGGGCAAGATGATGAAAAAGTGGGGCAGAGGCACTATAGTTATACCTGCACCGCTGGATGTTGATGCGTTTATGCGTAAAGTACCCAAAGGCAAACTAACCACCATCAGCGATATACGCAATGCGCTTGCGCGGAAATATCAGGCGACCATTGGTTGTCCCCTTACAACAGGCATTTTTTCTTGGATTGCAGCTTACGCAGCAGAAGAACAACGCCAAAGGGGAGCAACAGACGTTACACCGTACTGGCGAACCCTAAAAACAGGCGGGGTAGTTAACGAAAAGTACCCTGGCGGCTTAGCAGCGCAAAAGAAGCTGCTGGAAGATGAAGGACACATTTTGGTTCAGAAAGGCAAAAAGCTTATTGTACAAGACTTCGAGAGCGCCCACATGACGCTTTAAATCAGAAGCGTCAGAACTAAGCCTGTGCAAAGGGGCATCAACAGGTTATCATTCACAGGGAGAGGTAAATACTCGATGGTCATGGCTGTTGCTGCGCCAATCAGGGCAAGCCATGGAGGCATAAAAACTGAACCTGCTAAAAACGCAAAGAAAAAGCCGCCTAAGGTTCCAGTGAGGGTTTTGCCCCGGTTTAACGGCAAGGATTTTTTTGGCAAGACACGGCCTATTATGGAGGCTGCGCTGTCACCTAAGGAGAAAACTGCTATGGCAGCACTGTTTGCAGGCTGAGGAAAAATAAGTAACGTAATTAGTATTCCAAACGCGAAATAGAGAGGAGACAACGTGAATTCGCAAAGCTCTGACTGCGAAGCTGCAAAGCGGGTTATCTGTGAGATCACCGGAAAGTTTTTCCCATGCAGCCTTCCGAATTCTGAAATTATGTAAACTGCAATTGTAGCGCAGATAAACAACGCAGCGGCGAATTGTCCTACACATAATGCAAGCAGAGGTATCAAAAAGCCGGAAGCATGAATGAATTCGCGTATCAACTCTTTCTGCAAGAGAACTGTTGCTTTTGCTTTGGAACTTAATGCAGGCAGCACATTTGAGAGTTGACCGCTTACTACAAAGTCCGCTTTGGCGCGGACAATAAAATCAGGGTTGTAACCTATTTTTCTTACACCACCAATGAAAAGGGAGACGTTATTGCGGTCATCTACGATCACAGCACATTCCTCTAACGTTACTCCTTCCAACTCAACTAGCTTCTTTAAGACCAACAGCTTGCCCTTTGGTTCAACAGGGTCACCCCATATTTCGCCTGTTAGAGCATCTCCGTTTAAGCCCACTTCTACACCAAATGCGTAGTCAGCTCCAAGAGAGGCGGCGAGTTTTTGAACTAAAAACGTGGGTAACCCAGAGCTTACCAGAGCAGTTTTGGAGCCCTCAGCTTTCAGAAAGGCAAAAACTTCTTCAGCGCCAGGCATCAGAGGTAACCTGCCTAGAATTTGATCAAAAACGGCAATTTTAACTCCTGACATGGTGTAAAAAATTTTTTCCAACACCTGCTTTAAGGGTAGCAAGCCTATTTGGTAAAGAAAACCAAAAAACAGAATTTTTAACAAGGCAGCAAATTTTAAGGTTCTGCCTATCTCAAAGTAGAGGCGGTTTTTTGGTACAAGAACCCCTTCAACATCAAAAACAACCAGTTTGGGCTTAAAGACAT
>JBNVCD010000057.1:0-8333 GCA_050410875.1 Bathyarchaeia archaeon
GGCTGTTTTTGTCGATGTCTGCGATGCCTAGGCCTTCTACGCTTTGTACTTCTCTAAGTACAATAGTCATTATGGCGCATTTTTCTCGATGAAAACGTACGAGGTCTTTGACGTTAATATCGAAGATGTTGTCGCCTTGAACCGCGAAAACGGGGTTGTTAACTTCGTAGTATTCCATGTTTATTCTCGCAGAATCCGCGCTGCCCACATCGTCTTGATTAGGTTGATATTTTATGTGGATACGTGGTTTAATGTTGTAGCGTACACTAAAGCCGTAGCCGGATTCGAAGTAGTCATAAAGATCACGGTAATTTGTATAGCCCTTCACACCAAATATGAAGTGTCTTATGCCCTGATTTGCAAGGGATAAAAGCGAAAACTCCACTAGAGGCCTGTTGAGCATGCGAAGACAAGCTTTGCTTGTCTCGGCAGTGAGAGGAAGAAGGCGAGTGGCTTTCCCGCCAACCGGAATTATCACGCGGATTTTCTCAGGAGCATAATTGTCGCCAACTAATGGTGCGTATTCGTTACTCAAAAGCTTCACCCGTAAACTTGACATCACTATCTAATTTGGACGTAATAAACTTTCCAACAGCAAAGGAGTTTACCAGCAGCAACTGGGCAAAGCGGCAAGGGCAACTATTTTTTCTTGAAGGTGGGCACTTTTAAAATGTGTAAACTTACAGCAATGGCTATAACCAGCAAAACCAGTTGCACTACAAAAGTGTTAACAATAAAAAATATTGAATAGAGAATTCCACTCCAAAGTACGGTTAAAGCTACAATTTTGGTTTTTAATGGTATACCTTTGCCTTCACGGTAGTTTTTAATGTAGGTGCCAAACCAGCGGTTATTAAGGAGCCAATTATACAAGCGGCTAGAGCTTCGGCAGTAACACGCAGTAGCCAACAGCAGAAAAGGCGTAGTGGGTAAAAGGGGAACAACCATGCCTATGGCGCCTATTACGAGGCAAATTGTTCCCGCGGCAATCAAAAGGAGCCTGACTATTCTGTGCTGCGACCTTTTTGAGCCTTTACATGACGCAGCGTTGGTGCTGTTGCTCATTGGGCATTCTCAGTTTTAAAAATAAAACTTTCTTAAAAGCTCTTTGGTAAAATATAGGGAAGCCTCTGAGGAGGAGCAGTTGTTTGTAAACGTTGCCTTCAAGTCAGCCGTACCGCCGTCTAGTTCGAGCGACGACACATAAAGGGGTCACAGCGGCTGTGGTGTTAATAAGTGAGTTTTTATAACTTTGCGTTTACATTTAGAGCCACAGAAACAAGGTTTGCAGCTATGAAGAAAATAGGCGGGTTTATTCGGCTTATGCGCCCCCTGAACTGTATAATGATGGGGGTTGCCGTCTGTGTAGGAGCAGTACTTGCCACATCTGGAGCTCTGGGTAACAGCTGGCTAAGTTTGATGTTTGGCTTTTTCACAGGGTTTACTTTGTGCGCGGCAGCCATGGCTATAAACGACTACTATGACCGTGTTATTGACGCCATCAACGAACCTACCCGCCCCATACCTAGCGGTGCAGTGAACCCAAAGGAAGCAGTGGCGTTTGTGGTGGTGCTCTCTGCCGCGGGGTTTGTTTTGGCATACTTAGTGAGTCTGCTGTGTCTCTTTGTGGCAGTTGTTTCTTGGGTAATCGTCACTGTTTACTTGACGGTGGGGAAACGAAGTGGATTGCCAGGCAACTTTTTAGTAAGTGCTTGTGTTGCCACTCCTTTCATCTACGGCAGCATTACTGTTGCAAACACTGTGGGGTTGAATGTGCTGCTTTTTGCTTTGATGGCTTTTTTGTCTAATACAGGTAGAGAAATCACTAAGGGCATCGTAGATGTGGTAGGTGACCGTGCAGGAGGGGTTAAGACTTTGGCGGTACGTTATGGTGAAAAAGCAGCTGCAGCCGCTGCTGCGGCATTTTATGTTTTAGCTGTAGCTTTAACTCCGATTCCGTGGGTTTTAAGGTTGGTTTCTGTTTGGTTCATCCCCTTTGTGTTGGTGACAGATGTAGGGTTGATGTGGTGCGCCATATTGTTACTGAAAGATTATTCACGTGAAAAGGCGCGGAAAATCAAAAATTCTGTTCTGCTGCTGTTTATCTGTGGTTTGCTGGCCTATATAGCTGGAAGCACCTAACTTAAATCGCTCAGAGAGAAGCGGATTTCATCATTTTTTTGTATATTAGCGCATGCCGCAGGCGCTATGTTTAGTTATTGTTTACAGTGCGGAGAATTACAAAGAACTTGACGTATATACGCGCATGATTTGGGAATGTTAACAATGCATAAGTACGGAAATGATGGATTTAGTTTCTTGGGGACGGTAACATGTCTGAACACTTTGCTAAAAAATGGGAAAGTAAAAGAGAAGAAAGCTCGTTTGTAGACACACTCCGAGAAGTCGCAAGACCGCAGCAGCCGCTAAAGCCACGTTTAGACTACGCGATAAGGAAACTGGAGTTGCAAATCACGCGATTAGATCAAGCAAATGAGCGCTTCAGCCAGAAAGACAAAGCTCTGTTCGCAAAGATTGTGGATGCCTACGCTAAACACGACACTGCACACGCTAACATCTACGCTAACGAGTTAGCTGAAGTCCGCAAGATGGAACGCCTTGTCATGAATGCAAGACTTGCTCTTGATCAGGTGGCTTTGAGAATTAAGACAGTAACAGAACTGGGCGATGTCGTATCCACACTAGGTCCATGCATAGGTGTGCTGCGTAGCGTCAGCGTTGGAATGTGTGGTGTTTTGCCTGAAGCAGAAAACGAATTGGGCGAAATCGGTAATATGCTAAGCGGAATAATGTTTGAGGCAGGCTCAAACGCTGGGATGTCACTGAATTTCAACAGTGTCAACGAGGACGCGTCGAAGATTTTGGCTGAAGCCGCCGTGGTTGCAGAGCAGAGGGTGAGTGCCAACTTTCCAGATTTGCCTCCAGGGATGCCAACAGGCACCCAAAGCGACAAAGCCAAAACATAGACATACAACTTTTCTCTCTTACCTACCTTTTTGCCACCATTTTTTTCTTTTTAACTTGTGTTTGTTTAAAGTGTAAAGGTGTTCTAAGAATTGGACTTATAAGGCTCCAAAAACAATCTACATAAAAGTGGAGCTAAGCCGATGAACCCTCAAAGTGAAACCGAACTCGAATATGCCCTGCGAGGTAAAGCGTGGAAAGTCTACTGGTTCCTCCTCAAAAACAGCAACCCTGTCAGCGTCCGAGAAGTTCAACGCGCCCTACATTTTAGCAGCCCCAGCGTTGCGCATCATCATCTGGAACAACTACGTGAGATAGGACTCGTAGAAAAACAAGGCGCAGGTGGACACTACACCCTTGTAAACGACATAAAAATCGGCGTTTTCAGGCATTACGTAAAACTCGGCAAGCTTTTGTTTCCTCGCTACTTCTTTTATGCAGCCTTCTCAACCACGTTCTTCGCCGCGTACCTGCTACTGTTCGTGCAAAGTTTCACGCGGGAGACCATCTTTGGCATCTCGTTCGGCGTTATAGTCTGCGTCATATTCTGGTACGAGGCATACAGGGTGTGGTCGATGCGCCCGTACTAACAGTTGGAACAAACCGTTCTGAAGCTTAGCATAAAATAAACTCAAGTGATTAAGAGTAACAAAGGTGAAAAACAGAATGGTTCAAAAAGAAGTCAAAAGAAAAGTACCTCTCTACGGTTTAGTCGGCGTCTTGTCAGCCATTATGCTTGTCGCTATGATCTACAGTTTGGGCACTACGCCTCAACTTGGACCCTTCGATTCTTCTCCGCTGCCTAGTGTTTCTCCTTCGCCGTTAACCACAAACACGGAGGCTGCACCTCTTCAAAGTTTCTCCTCCTACAGTGAGCTCAAAAGCTTCGTAAACTCAAATAATGCTCCTTCACGCTACTATGTAACTACAGATGGCATGCCTATGCCTGCTCCAGCTCCAACACAGGCACCTACAGTTGAAGGCTCAACTTCCGCGTTTTCCACCTCCACCAACGGAGCCGCCAAAGACTTTTCAACCACTAACATCCAAGTTGCAGGGGTAGACGAAGCGGACAGCGTCAAAACAGACGGCGCCTACCTGTATGTCATAGCTAACAACAGCGTTTACATTTTGGATGCGGGCGTAACTGACCCACAAACTGCCAAAGTTCTCGCAAAACTAAATGAAAACAACGCTTATTTGTCAGGTATTTACCTGAGCCAAGACGGCAAAAAGCTTGCGGTAATCGGTAGCAGCTATCAGGAATACATCTCAGAGAAACGAGAAGGGTTAATCGTACCTCCATGGGGCGCCAGCACAACCTTCTTACGTGTTTATGATGTCTCAAACAAAAATAGACCTGCACTTACTAGGAACTTCACGATAACAGGCAACTACGTCAACTCTCGAATGATAGGTGACTACGTTTACCTCATAGTTAACGAGAACGTTCAGGTGAACAACGGAGAAGTAAATCTGCCTGTTGTTTTCTCTGATTCCTCGGTTTCTAACGTTGAACCCTCAAAAATATTCTACAGCCTCGCTCCAGACAGCTACTCCACCTACACCACTATTGTCAGCTTAAACATGCTTGATGACTCAAAAACGCCAAAAGAAACCAGTATTATGATGGGTTACAGCAGCACCATATACGTCTCAACAGAGAACATTTACTTAACTTACCAGAACTGGAACGGCGAAACCCAAGACACCACCATCTATCGGCTGAAGGTAAACCAAGACAGCTTAACGTTCGAAGCAAAAGGAGTTGTTCCAGGCTACCCAATAAATCAGTACGCCATGGATGAATACAACGGTTACTTCCGCATCGCAGTCACCACATGGTTCCAAGACAACGCCACCACCAGTGACGGAGCAGTCTTCAAAGTTAGCCGACAACTTAACAGCCTCTACGTCTTAAACATGAACCTCAACATTGTTGGCAGACTAGAAAGATTCAAGATGGACGAGAGCATCTACGCCGCCAGATTCATCGGCAACAAATGTTATGTTGTCACGTTCAAGCAAGTAGACCCATTCTTTGTAATTGACCTCAGCAGTCCCGCCGCGCCAAAAGTTGCGGGAGAACTGAAAATTCCAGGCTACTCAAGCTACCTGCACCCCTACGACGAAAACCACATAATAGGCGTCGGTAAAGAAAACAGCACTTTAAAACTGTCACTGTTCGACGTAACCAACGTTAACTCGCCCACTGAAATAGCCAAATACGTTGTTGACTCAGCATACTCGGATTCTCCTGTAATCTATGACCCACATGCTTTCCTGTTTGATAGCCAAAAACAATTACTGGTCATTCCGGTCTCCATAAACGACGCACCAACAGTTTTCATAAGAGAACCGCTCTCTACCGGCGACTCAAGCGTAAGAGCCCCAGAGTCAAACTACTGGCAGGGAGCATACGTCTTCAACGTCAACATCAACAGCGGCTTTGCGCTGAGGGGAAACGTCACCCATATAGACAACACAGCTCAACAACAGGAAAACTACTGGATGAGCAGCAACTGTTGGATAAACAGGGCTCTCTACATTGATAACACTCTGTACACTCTGTCTAACTGCCGAGTACAACTCAACAACCTCAACAACTTAGCGTTGCTAGCCAAAATCGAACTCAACTAAAAGCCTTTTCTTTCTTTATTTTTTTTCTATTTTTTTAACCATTTTCAGAGAACAAGTTTCTTTTTGCACCCAGTTTATATAGTGGTTCAGGCAAAAACTGGGTAATGAGGCTTTCTGAACGGCTACGCGGCACCAACGCGGTTCTTTCAGGCAACTTTCTAGTCTTACTGCTCACGTGGATTCTGATGTATTCAACTCAGCCCATCGCCGACACTTACTCTAGCTTGTATTTTCTGAATCTGGGAGCATCCCCCTTTGTACTTTCAGTTATGTTTTTCATAGGCTCTCTATCAATCGCGTTGGTGCAGTTTCCCGGCGGCTACCTTGCGGATAAACATGGTAGAAGATGGCTCATAGGAACCATGTCTTTCGGTTTAGCTCTGGGATACTTGTTTTTCATTTTTGCGCCGTCATGGGAATTCATAGTCTTAGGCATGGTTATCCAAAACTTGTGTCTAATTTACATGCCTGCTATGATGGCTTTGATGTTAGATTCGTTGGATCCAAATAAACGGGGTACAGGCTTTAATTTTCAGTCGGTTTTAGTGAGTTTAATTTCTTTACCTGCACCCCTAATTGCGGCGTCGCTGGTACTGGTAAACGGCGAGTACATTGCACCTCAGTCGAACATGGGTATGAAGCTGGCGTACACCATAGTTTTTGTAGCTTACTTAATAGCAGCGTTTCTTCGTCTAAAATTAAAAGAAACGCTATCTAACGGCAACAATGGTCGCCCCCGGCTTTTTGAGGCGTTTCGCGAGTACCCAAAAGTGGTAAGAGAAAGTTGGCTGGTGTGGGGCAGAGTGCCCAGGTCAGCGTTTTACTTGTTTTTGAGCACGATAGGGATAAACAGTTTGGTGGCTAGTTGCCACATTTATTTTGTTGTGTACGCTACAGATATTTTGAAGATCAGCGGCTCTACCTATGCTTGGGTCATGGCTTTTATGTACCTGAGCATAGCGGTACCTTCGATTTTAGCTGGAGTCAAAATGGACTCTGTGGGGAGAAAACAATTCCTCATTTTGGGATATATAATGTATATTCCGTCAATGCTTATGTTCGTGGTAGCTACTAACTTCTACCTGATGTTGGGCGCGTTTTTCCTGTTTGGTTTAGGCAACATGCTTCGTGTAAACAGTAGCCAAGTTCTGCTGGGCGATTTAATTCCACGAGAGTTACGTGGCAAAGCAGTGGGTTTTTTGCAGTTCTTTTTGTATGTGGCGCAGGCGCTTGTTTACTTGCTGGCGGGCTTCTTATACGAGTACGTAGCTCCGTGGCTACCGTTCGTTTTACTAGGCGTAGCAGCAGTGCCTTTTGGACTACTCGCCGCAATAAAAATTTCTGAACCGCAAAACAAAGAAATCTAACGGTACCCGCAGGAAGAAGGGTAAACATTTTAGCAGAGACGTACACTAATTATAGTTGGGTGCCAAACGTGAAAGCATACATGGGTTTAACGTGTAAGCCCGGCGCCTACAACGAGGTACTGAAGAAGCTGCTCTTCAGCCTTAACATTGACCAGCAAAACGTGTTCCTGCTTTTTGGCCCGGTAGACATATTGGTGCGATTTCAAAATTTGACAACCGTAGAAGAATTTATAGAAAAATGGGTTAACCCCATTCGGATGATAGGGGCAAATGAAGATTTGATCACTAAAACAATGAGTCTTATTGTAGCTGCTGAAGGCCCCGTATGCTCAGAGAAACCTTTTGCGTTCCTCTTCTTAAACACAAAACCGCAAAACGTAGAAGATGTCAGAACCAAACTGCTCCGTATACCTGAAGTTTTGTCTGCCGACAGCGTGCTTGGACCTTACGACGTGATTTGCTCGGTGAAAGCAGAGGACTATGACGATTTGGAAACATCAGTCTTACTAATTCAGCAGATTGACGGACTAGAAAGTTCAATTACGTCGGTTGTGTCACCAATAAAAGTTCTGCCCGACTGGTAAATCACACAACTTGTGCGCCTATTTCAAATCCCACAGTCAAATACCTTCACCCTTTTTCTATATTAAGAGTTTTGTTATGAGAAGCTGCGTTTTTAGTAGCAAAAAGAGATAGGCATTTAGGTTTGAAGTCATTATTTAGTCCGAAACGGTTGATGTTTGATGACTCTGGTGAAAATCCGCGAAATCTTGGGCGGCAAACTTGAAGACCAAAAAGTTACCATACGAGGCTGGATTTACCGTAAACGCGAAGGAAAAGAACTCATCTTTCTTCTGGTTCGAGACTCTACAGGCGTTGTCCAATGCACTGTAAAGAAAGATAGTCCAGCATGGGGTGAAGCTAAAAAGTTAACCATTGAATCTTCACTCACGCTGGAGGGCACTGTAAAACAGGATAAACGGGCGCCTGGGGGTTACGAAGTCTCAGCAGAAGCCGTTTCAATTATTGGTTTAGCTGAAGTTTTTCCTATAACTAAAGATAAAAGTGAAGAATTCATCCGTGACATGCGGCATTTGTGGCTACGGAGCCGCAAAATGAACTTGGTTATGAAGGTACGCGCAAAAGTTCTAGAGTACGCCCGTGAATACTTTGAGAAAGAAAATTTCACAGAGATCTCTCCGCCCATGTTCATAAGCGCCGCGGTTGAAGGCGGAAGCACCCTCTTTGGGTTAAAGTATTTTGACCAGAACCTCTACTTAACTCAAAGCAGTCAGCTTTACCTAGAAATTCTAATTTACTCTTTAGAGAATGTTTACTGCA
>JBNVCD010000058.1:0-8284 GCA_050410875.1 Bathyarchaeia archaeon
TGAAGTAGTCGCCCACGTATGCGCTGTTTGAGCCGGCAACGCCTGTTTCAGGATTGTACAAACTTAAGGTTTGACCTGGAAAATGCAAGTCAAAACGGTATGTACCCACCTGTGTTGGCGTGTAGAGCGCATACTGGCCGCCCGTTGGGTCAGAAGTGTAAGGTCCCAAGTTTTCTGTTGTGCCGTCAGGCCTTGTGACTTTTATTGTGTAGCCTTGCCAGCGGTCACCGCCCACTCCTGCCGCGGTTGGAGGAGGAATATCAATGGTCCAGACAAGGAAAGCTTGCTGCCCAACTCCGACAGGGTTAGGCTGAGCGGTTATGTAGATGTAGGTTGGTATGTTCCATGCAGGGGTGTGTGCACTAGAGAGTTGTAGAGCTGCGAAGATTGATGACGTCAGTAGTGCTGCAACAATTAGAGTTAACACTTTCTTTTGGGTTTTCACGTTTTCAACTCCAGAGTTTCCCACTAATGCATACATAAACGTGTTATATAAACGCTTTTTCAACTCCTGATTCGCAGGTGCTGCCCAAAAAAAGCACTACGCAGCTAAAAGTGGATAAAGGGTAAAATAAAAAGGCAGCCTAAAAACGCACTGCCTGATTGGAGATTCTTATGTGTCCACTGTGGCTGAGAAGTTTATTTTACTATTTTTTCCCAGCTCTTGACTAAGTCAAGATATTCTTGTACTGGTTGGCCGCCATATGTTCGTAGGCGCTCGCGTAGTTCAACTTTTTCGACTGCGGCTTTCTGGAAGTCTCTCAGTTGGCTGGCTTTCTCGGTTAGGTAGAGTATGTTGTCTACGCCTGCGCGTGCCATACGAACGGACACTGTTAGGAGTTCACTTGCAGTTGGGACTTCCCGCGGATCGTCGCCTGGACCGAAAACGTACAGTGATATGTTCAGCGGCACTTCTTTGAAGATCTTTTTGAAAGCGCGTGTGAGCATTTCCCAGTACCATGGAGTGGCATAGTTTTTGCTGAACATGACGACGAGAAATTCATCTGTTAACGGAGCGAGGTCGTCAAAGTTTATGCCGAAGCGCTCGTATGACGTGACTGGATCTGGCAGGACGCCTATGACGAATTTTTTCTTGGCGCGGTCTCTTACGCGTTCGCTGACTTCCGCCATGTAGTCTGTGACTTCTTTTCTGCGCCATTCAAGCCAACTCAAGCCGCTTTTCTTCCATTTTTCGTTGCATCGGGGGCATGTGCAGTGTCCGTGCTCTGCAAAGTGTATACTGTTGAGCCACACTCCGGGACTTTTCCTTGCAACGTCTTCGATGTAGTCAAGTTGTTCTGCGCGGTGTTCAGGTTGAGTATGACAAAGGATGTCCCATCGCACGTTAAAGTTGTTGTTGGTTCTCCACGCGGGACCAAGCGGGGATTGGCTGATCCAGTCAGGGTGGTTGCGGGCGGTGACGTTGTCGCCGAATATGGCGATGTTGCTGTACATGTCAGGCACAGGAGGCATTCTTCTGCCTACTTCAGGTTTAACACGGAATAAGTGAAAGTCAAAGCCTTCAGCTTTCTCGGGGAGGAATACGTATGTACCGAGTTTCATCTTTTTGCACCTTTTACCATGCAGAACGTTAGGCAATGTTATAAAGTTTTGCGTAAAAGCCGCTTGATCGCGCGGTATAGAACTTTAGCCGCATCCTAAAGAAGCCGCTGCCTTGATAAACATTAAGTCTTGTTTTTTGTCGTAAAATTTGAAGAGTTTGCCGCCAAAGAAAAAGCCGTAGATGTTATTAACATCGCAAAACCTGTTCGCAAAAGGCGAAACTCTAAAACTACACTTAAGCATTAACAGAAACATCAGGTGTACAAGATGAGCCAAGGAAACCCTGCAGACGCAACAGAGAAATCTGCGCTGCAAAGCACAAATCCTGAATTGGGTCTTACTACTCAGCAAGTCGCTGAACGCCTAGCCAAATATGGATCTAACAGGCTGGTAGAAGAGCAGGAAATTCGCTTCCTTGGAATCCTAAAGGAAGAACTTACAGAACCTATGATTTTACTGCTCACAGCAGTAGGGGTTCTCTACAGCGTCTGGGGCAACCTTGCCGACGCCCTCACTATAATCGCCATAATCAGCGTACTTGTTTTTGTGGAAGTTTGGAATGAATACCGAGCTAAACGCTCCATAGCAGCCTTGAAACGGCTTGCGGCGCCAACCGCCACGCTGCTCCGAGACGGAAAGACCGAGGAAGTTTTAACCACTGAGATTGTGCCAGGAGATATCTTGCTTCTCAAACCAGGCCAGAGAGTGCCAGCCGACGCCGGGCTGCTTGAAGCAGTAGGATTAGAAGTTGACGAATCCACGTTGACAGGAGAATCGTTTCCCGCGCCTAAAGAAACAGGCGTAGTGATTCCGGGTGCGCCTCGATTTTCTGACCGCAAAAACATGGTTTACGCCGGCACCGTCATAGTCAAAGGACGCGCCAAAGCCCTTGTGACCGCTACTGGCGGGCAGACGGAATTGGGCAGGATTGCGGGTATAACTAAGATGGCAAAAGAGCCGAAAACTCCATTGCAGTTAGGCATGAAACAACTGTCTAAGACGCTTGTGTGGATAGCACTTTTCTTTAGCATACTCGTTCCTATTCTGGCTTTTCTTGGAGGCTTATCAGCGGAACAGTCGATTCTGTATGGTCTCTCCTTGTCTTTCTCCACCATACCTGAAGAGTTACCCATCATAATAACTATGGTTTTAGGCGTGGGAACTTACACGCTTTCACGCAAAAAGGCAGTTGTGAAGCGCCTTCGCGCTGCAGAAACTTTGGGCAACACAACTATAATCGTTACTGATAAAACTGGAACATTAACTGAGAACAGGCTGCGGGTGGAAAGCATCTATTTTGACGGACGAATTGTCGAGAAGCAGAAGTTTGGGCAAAACGAAAAAGAGGCTTTAAAAACTGCGTTACTTGCAAGCGACGCTGTAAAAAACGTATCGCCCCAGACGACGCTGAACAATCCACTGTCAGAGGCTATCTTGGAAGCTGCGAAAGACAGCTTAGACTTGCAGAAACTGCAGGCAACGTGGATTCTTAAAGACGAGGTAAGCTTTGACAGCAAGCGCAAACTGGCTTCGTACGTTTACCAGTTGGGCAAATCAACTGTTGTCTTGTCTAGTGGCGCCCCAGAGAAGGTACTGGCTAACTCGGAAAAAATCCTCCTCCAAGGGCAGGAAGTGCCCATTACCGAGGAGTTGCGCCGGCAGGTAGCAGGAGCAATCTGGGATATGGCGCAGAGAGGTCAGCGGTTGCTGGGATTTGGCTACCAGCGGGTACTGCCAGTTCAGATGGAGGCAAAGTACCGGTTGGAGCGAAACCTAGTCTTTGTGGGAGTCATAGGCTTTATTGATCCACCCCGCAGAGAAGTCAAAGATGCCATTCGCCTATGCCGGGAAGCAGGAATCAAAGTGATGATGGTGACGGGGGACCACCCTGAAACGGCCAGAGTCATAGCCGCGCAGGTAGGCATCAACAGCTCCAGAGTTCTGACTGGAGAGGATATTGCTAACATGGGCGATGATGAACTCAAAAAGGAGCTGCGGAGAACCCAAGTTTTTGCCCGCGTCACCCCGGAGGATAAACTGCGAATAGTAAGGCTTCTGAGAGAGGAAGGCGAAGTTGTAGCAGTCACAGGCGACGGGGTAAACGACGCACCCGCCCTGAAAGAGGCACACATCGGCATTGCAATGGGTATACGAGGCACGGACGTAGCAAAAGAAACTGCAGACATGATCTTGGCAGACGATAACTTTGCAACCATTGAAACTGCCGTTAAAGAAGGACGAAAGATTTTTGCGAACCTGCAGAAAGGCGTACGGTACTATCTGGCATGCAAGCTGGCGTTAATTGCAAGTTTCCTGTTGCCCACTGCTTTGGGGGTGCCGTTGCCGTTTGCGCCAATTCAGATAATCATGTTGGAACTGTTCATGGATCTTGCTGCGTCAGCAGCGTTTGTGGCAGAACCGCAAGAAACAGACGCCATGAAAAAGCCCCCAATTGACACAGCCGAGAAATTCATGAGCAGAAAAATGCAAGTCAGCATCCTCAAAGGTGCAGTCAGCTTGTTTGCCGCGGTTTCTGCGAGCTACCTCTTTACGTATTATTCAACGCAGAACTTGGTGCAGTCGCAGACGGTGGCGTTTTCCACGTGGATGTTTGGACACATTTTCTTGGCTTTGAACTACAGGTCAGAAAAACAACCGTTACTAAAGCAGGGAGTGCTGTCAAACAGGGTTATGGTACTTTGGGCAGTCGCCGCCGCTGCCACATTGGCGCTTATCACAAATATTTCGGCTCTGCATGACCTGTTCAAAATCACAAGTTTAAGTCTTGCAGACTGGACGTTGTCAATTGGCACAGCGTTTGCGGCGACGTTCTGGATGGAAGCCAAGAAAATGCTGCAACAAAAAGCTTCAGTAAACGTTAAATTGAAAGGAAAAGGAAACTACAAGTAACCAGCAACCGCTGGGGAGCAACATGCCCATAAAATACTACAATGCCCCTGAAATAAAAAAGCAAGTTGACCAGCTTGCCGAAGAGTGCGAGTTCTTCCACGTTGTTCCCCAATTTGTCTACTGCGTCCGCAGCAAAGGCAGCAAAGCAAAACGCACCATTGCGCGGATTCACGGCTTAGGGAAGCTGTGGCAGGGAGTCCTTAATATGCCCCCGGCGTACACAATAGAAGTGGTTTCAGAAATTTTTGATAAATTGTCCCCTGAAGAAAAAGAAAAAACCCTTGTCCACGAGCTTATGCATATCCCCGGCGGCTTCAGCGGCGGTTTTCGCCCACATAAAGGTTACGTTGAACGGAAGATGGTGGAAGAAGTTTACGCCAAACTAAAAAAGAAGCGGGAAGCAAAAAAATGCCGGTTACTTTTTGGAGCCGACAGATGAAAACGGCGTGAAGGTTTAAAAGCTAGAAACCGCCCAAACATAGGAAAGCATGTAAAAACGGCAAAGTTTCCACTTTAACAAAACCACGAGATGCCCAACACATGAAGCATGTTTTGCAGAGTCTAAAACACAACGGCGTATACATCCCAACGTACGACTACAAAAAATTCACAATTAAAATTCAGGGACAAACCATAAAGCTTACACCTAAAAGCGAGCAGATGGCGGTTGCCTGGGTAAGAAAACGGCAGTCAGCAGCTTCGCCTCCGGATAAAGTTTTCATGAAGAATTTCATGCGTGAGTTTCTGGAACAGCTAAAACAAGAAAACCCCACGTTAACTTCGCTGAGAGTCTTCGCGGAGGAGTACCTGAAAAAAATTGAGAATTACACAGCTAACGACTTTGGCAACCCTGAAGCAGAAATACACAAGGATATTGATTTCTCAGAAATCTCAAACTATGTCGAGCAAGAAAAACAGAAAAAGCTAAACATGCCCTCTGAAGTGAAAAAGCAACTTGCCGCAGAGCGAAAACTGCAGCGGGAGAAGCTGAAAGAAACCTACGGCTTTGCTGAAGTGGACGGAAAAAAACTGGAAATCGCCAACTGGACTGCTGAGCCATCCTGCCTTTTTGCTGGGAGAGGAGACCACCCGCAACGTGGAAGATGGAAAGAGGGCCCAAGCAAAGAAGACATCGTTCTTAATTTGTCGCCTGATTCTCCTAAACCTGAAGGGTGGAAAGTTGTCTGGGAACCTGACAAAATGTATGTTGCAAAGTGGCAAGACAAACTCACTGGAAAAGTCAAGTACGTCTGGTTTTCAGACTCAGCGTTTTTAAAACAGAATCGTGAAAAAGAAAAATTCAAAAAAGCCGAGTTACTGGGCAAGCAGATTGGGAAAATTGAAGCACACATCATGAAGAACCTTGACTCTGAAGATGAGAAACGCAGAAAAGTCGCCACTGTTTGCTGGCTTATCCTCAAACCGAACATGAGGGTGGGTGATGAAAAAGACCCAGATGAAGCAGACACTGTAGGCGCCATCACCCTCAGACCTGAACACATAAAAATTGAAGGGGAAATGATACATTTTGATTTTTTGGGAAAAGACTCAGTGCGTTGGGTCAAACATGTACCGGCGCCGCCGTCGGTCATACGAAACATCGAGTACTTCTCCAAGAACTGCAAAGAATACCTTTTTGAAGGCATAGACTCCAAGAAAGTTTCAAGGTTTCTAAGCGAGAAAATGCCGGGTTTAACCGCGAAAGTGTTCCGCACTTGGCGGTGCACCACCACCGTGAAAGAAGAATTGGAGAAAAGCGGCGTCAAAAAGAATGACCCACAGTACCTGAAGATGTTTGCTGCAAAAAAGGCGAATCTGAAGGTCGCTGAGGTTGCAAATCACAAACGCAAGATTCCCCCAACCTTTGATGAGAGGTTAGCAAAGAAGGAAGCGCACCTCAAAGAGTTGGAAGCGCAACTAGCTCAAAAGAAAGCAGAAGGCAAAAAAACAGAGGCTCTAGAAACCCGCATAGCCAAAGCAAAACTTGACTTGGAGTTAACTAAGATGACCCGCGAGTACAATTTGGGTACATCTTTGAAGTCGTATATTGACCCAATGGCATACGTGAAGTGGGCAAAAAAAGTCAAATTTGACTTGGAGAAGTTTTATCCCAAGACACTGCGTAAGAAGTTCAGTTGGGCACTAGGGGACAAAAGCAAAACGGAATCAGAGTGCAGTACAACATGAAGTTAAACGAGGGCAAAGACGGCGTTTTCTTGGAAGTTTTTGTTAAACCTAACAACAAAAAATTTGAAGTAGCTGCAGAAGGAGACGGCGTAGTTGTTAGGTGTACTGAGGAACCTGTGAAGGGAAAAGTTAACAGGGAAATCATGAAAGAACTATCTAAAATTTTGCATAGTGAAGTTGAAGTTGTAGGGGGCACCACTTCAAAGCGTAAGTTGCTGTTGATAAAAGGAGCAAAAAAAGCGGAGATAGAAAAACTTCTAACAGAGAAAACAGGCTCACAGAATATCTAAGGCAGAATTGTAACCTTGATACAAAAGGCAAACGCCAGATACGTTTGCATAATAGTTGAATCAGTCTCGAGGCAACACTGCACGGATGCGCCAATGATTAAATTGAGAAGTGTAGTTCACTTCAAGCAACAGTCAAAGAGTTTTTGATATGCTTTTTATGTTAGAACGCCAAATGCTCTTACGTGTGAACAATTTTGTCTAAACTAAGAGGGTTCCAAAAACTAACATATGCTTACGAAGCACTACAAACGTGGTTTAACACGCTTCAAATTCAAAAATGCCGTGAAGTCACAATACCGCTCACTGAAGCCTACAACAGAGTCTTAGCTGAAGACGTCGCCGCCGCAGAAGACTTGCCTCGGTTTGACAAGTCAGCTGTAGATGGTTTTGCCGTCAGAGCCGAAGACACAAACACTGCCTCACAGACTAAGCCGCTGCTTTTTAGGCTAATAGAGGGCGATGAGCTACCAGATAATGGGCCAAGATACGCCAAACCCATATGGACAGGACAGCCTTTACCTAAGGGCGCAAACGCCGTAGTTATGATAGAAAACACTCAGAAAAAAGAGGAAAAACTTGAAATCTCAGTTCAAGTGGCACCTTACGACAATGTTTCCCGCCGGGGAGAAGACGTAAAAAAAGGCGAGTTAGCAGTCAAACAGGGAACACGACTCAAACCCTACCACTTGGCTATGCTGTCGGCTCTAGGTCACAGCGAAGTCAAAGTTATTGAGAAACCTAAAGTCGCCATAATTGCCACTGGCAACGAGTTAGCTGAAGCCGGAGCTGCACGGACGGAGAAGCAAATCTACGAGTCTAACCGAGTTATGCTGGTGGGCATGTGCTGTGAACTGGATGCGGAGCCACTGGACTTAGGCGTAACAAAAGACGATGTAGACGAGATCGCTGAAAAAATCAGGCTTGCCCTTAAAATCGCCGACGTTGTTGTAACAACAGGCGGAACCAGCGTAGGCGGCTTAGACCTTGTTCCCGACGCAGTTAATAGCATAGGCAAACCAGGCGTACTTGTACATGGCATCGCCATCCGACCGGCTATGCCGACTGCTCTGGCAGTTTTAGAGGGAAAACCTGTGTTGATTCTTTCAGGTAACCCGGTTGCAGCCATAACGGGATTTGAGATCTTCGGCAGACCGCTTATCTGCAGAATGCTGGGGCTCCAAAAAGAAGAACAACGCCCTACCATAAAAGCTAAAATGACACGTAAAGTTGCTACAGCTTTAGGTAGAAAGAACTTTGTGCGTGTGAGGGTTTTTCAGAAAAACGACGAGTTTGCCGCCGAACCTGTCAGCGCCAAAGGTTCAGGAACAATCTCC
>JBNVCD010000059.1:0-8276 GCA_050410875.1 Bathyarchaeia archaeon
ATGGGCTTTGTTTATTGCCAAAACCGCGTCGAGCAACCGTAAATCGTTTTTAATTGATGAAGTGAACTGGAGAACGTCTTCACGTATCTTTGTTAAGCGTCCACCACGCAGGATTTTTGACGTCCACCACACCTCTCTTTTTGAGTTTTACTTGTACCATAACGCCTGATGAGACTCATTTTTTCTTGGCAGAAAACTTGAGAGCGTTGTACATTCTAGTCTGGAGACCCCACAGTTCAATGAAGCCTTTTGAATACGACTGGTTGAAGGAAGCTTTGATGTTATAGTTCGCCAAGTTTTTGTCATACAGAGACAGCGGCGAGTTGCGTCCAACCACGCGGAGCCCGCCCTTGTAGAGTTTAAGACGAACCTCACCGGTCACGTTTTCCTGTGATTTGTTTATGAAGGCGTCAAGGTCCTCTTTGAGGGGGTCAACCCACAGTCCAGCATACGCCAAGAAGACCCATTCGGCGTCAATGTATTGTTTGAAGAGAACTTCGTGTCGCGTCATAACTAGTTTTTCTAAGTCTTTATGTGCCTCCAAAATTACGGTCGCCGCGGGGCACTCGTAGACTTCACGCGATTTTATACCGACCAGCCGGTCTTCGATGTGGTCTATACGTCCTACACCGTGTTTTCCTGCAGTTTTGTTGAGGGTTTCGATGAGTTTGAGGGGCTCCATTTTTTCTCCGTTAACTGCCACAGGTATGCCTTTTTCAAATTTGATTGTGACGTACTCGGGCATGTTTGGCGCTTTTTCAGCGGGAACAGTCCATTCGTAGGCTTCTTCTGGAGGTTCATTGTTTGCATCTTCAAGTAAGCCGCACTCTATAGCTCTGCCCCAAATGCTCGCGTCTATACTGAATTTTTTAGCGGCTTCAGAGACGGGAACACCTTTAGCTTTGGCGTACTCGATTTCTTCTTCTCGGGTCATACCCCATTCGCGGACAGGCGCGATTATTTTTTTGTCGGGAGCCAACGAACCTAACGTTATATCGAAACGTACTTGGTCGTTACCTCTGCCTGTGCAGCCGTGAGCTAAACCCGTTGCGCCTTCCTTGTTTGCGACTTCAACCATCTTCTTTGCGATTAAAGGTCGCGAGAGACTGGTGCTAATGGGATATTTACCCTCGTAGAGGGCGTTTGCTTTTATAGCTGGAAAAATGTAGTCGGTTACGAATTCATGTTTTGCATCGATAGAAAAGTGTTTCAGGACGCCGAGTTTTTTAGCTTTAGCTTCGGCGCCTTTGAGATCTTCTTGCTGCCCCACGTCAACGGTAACAGTTATTACCTCTGCGGAGTATTTTTCCTGTAAATATTTAATTAATACTGAGGTGTCTAGACCGCCGCTGTAGGCGAGTACAAATTTTTCGGTTATAATTTGCTCCCCCGTTTTTGAAATCCAAATTATTCCCCTAACCTTACATACAGTATTTTTAAACTTTACGACTTTTTTGTAACATAACAAGCTTTAAATGTCCCAAACGATACACCCCTGACGTATGACAACAACCGCCCAAAACGTCCGCAATTACCTGCGCAACAAGCCCTACCTGCTGGAAGCCCTAGAGAAAGGCATAGTTAACCTCAGCGAGTTAGCGCGTCAAATACAAAAAGAACTCAAAACCAACAACACAACCGCCGTCAAAGCTGCTTTGCGCCGGTTCGGTGAAGAACTACAAAAACACAGACAAAAAAGAGAAGAGAAAGTGCTGCAAATTCTTAAACGGAGCAGTATAGCAGTTTATGACCGCAAAGCCGTCATCATAACTACAAAAGAAGTCAACACAAAAAGCGGCATGAAAGTAGATTTACCAGGCAAATTTGTTTATCTCCTTGACCGCGCAGACCTACCTGATCGTATAAGCACCTTGGTAAAGCATGATAACTGCACAATGATTGTCATCAACTCACCTGAAGAACTAGAAGCAACGCCAGGAGTTGTCGCCTTCTTGACTACGCTGCTTGCCGAGCAAAACGTGAACATTGTAGAGTTCATCTCTTGCTGGACTGAAACGGTCATAGTTGTCGACAAACAAGACAGCCTCAAAGCATACGAGGTATTAACTAACCTAGTTGGTTAAAAATTAGCAGAATCCTAAATCAAAATAGTATTAATAACTGCAGAAATATATCACACTGCAATTAGAGGAAAAGCGATGCCGCCCCATGAAGTCACAGTTCGAGCACCAGCAACCAGCGCCAATCTTGGGCCGGGATTTGACATCTTCGGCTTAGCACTAGATTACCCAAGCGATAAAGTTACAATCACGCTCATCGACGGGAGGGCAAGCGTAAAAATTGAAGTTTTCGGGGTAGCAGCCCAAACCATCTCAACAGTGCCTGAAAGGAACACTGCAGGAGTCGTCGCCAAGCACATTCTAAGAGAGTACGACATAAACATGGGAGTTAACATCAAAATTGAGAAGGGCATATGGCCAAGCCGAGGTTTAGGTAGCAGCGCAGCTTCAGCAGCCGCCACCGCGTTCGGGTTAAATCAGCTATTGAACCTTAAACTTTCCAGAGAACAGCTAGTCAGGTTTGCAGCTAAAGGAGAAGTTGCCAGCGCCGGTTCACCGCACGCAGACAATGTTTCTGCCGCAATCTACGGTGGCTTTGTCATTGTGAAAGCTTATAACCCTGCGGAAGTTATCGCTTTGAAGGCTCCAGTCGACATGGAAGTTTGCATAGCGTTTCCTCAGATAGTCACACCAAAGGGTAAAACTGTGAAGGCACGCTCAGTTTTACCGAGGACTGTGCATTTGGAAAAAGTCATCTACAACACAGGAAAAGTGGCAGCTATGGTGAGCGGATTCTACACGCAAGATGTAGACCTTATAGGGCAGTCTATGTCGGACGCCATCGTTGAGCCTGCCCGCGCGTTTCTGATTCCAGGTTATATGCAGGTTAAGGAGAGTGCTCTGAAGGCAGGCGCATGCGGGTTTGGAATAAGCGGCGCTGGCCCTGCAGTGATAGCCGTAGTAAACAAGAAAAAGGCAAACGTTGAGAAGGTAGCGCAAGCCATGAAAGAAAGCTTTGAAGCCACGGGTTTGGATGCAATCGCTTTCACCACTAAACCTGGTGAAGGCGTAAGTTTAATGGAGAAGTGAAAGAAAGTGACACATCAAGAATGCATTAACTGTGGAACTAAATATAGCATAAATGAAGTTGTGTATTTCTGCAAAAAATGCGGAGATCTACTCGAAGTTAAATATGACCTTAAAGAGTTAGCGGAAAAATTGGAGGAAAGCAGGTGGCAGGATACACCGCTTTCTGTTTGGCGGTACAAAGACTTTATGCCTATCCAAGACGTGAGTAAAATAGTTTCACTCAACGAAGGCGGCACAGGGCTACATTCCTGTCACAAGTTGGGGAAGCAGCTGGGGCTTTTGCAGTTGTGGGTTAAAAACGAAGGTGAAAACCCCACAGGTTCTTTCAAAGACAGAGGCATGACGGTTGGTGTCTCCAAAGCCAACGAGTTAGGCGCCAAAAACGTCATCTGCGCGTCCACAGGCAACACGTCAGCGTCGTTGGCGGCTTATGCAGCGAAAGCAGGAATGCAGTGTACCGTACTGATTCCTTCAGGCAAAATTGCCTATGGTAAACTGTCGCAGGCGATGATTTACGGCGCCAAAGTTCTTCAAATTAGAGGTAACTTCGACCAATCGTTAGATATGGTGTTGAAAATTGCTGAGAGGCACCCAAGCATTTACCTGCTCAATTCGATAAACCCCTTTAGAGTTGAGGGTCAGAAGTCGCTGGCTTTTGAAGTCTGTGATCAACTAGACCAAAACGCACCAGACAGAGTAGTAGTACCTGTGGGTAACGCTGGCAACATCAGCGCCATCTGGAAAGGCTTCACTGAATACAAGAAACTTGGGTTCATCAAAAAACTGCCAAAAATGACGGGCATTCAAGCAGCTGGATCCGCGCCGATAGCACACGCCATAAAAACCAACAGCGACAAGATTGTACCAGTCGAAAACCCTGAAACAATAGCCACAGCAATCCGAATCGGCTCGCCTGTTAGCTGGAAGAAAGCGGTTAACGCCATCCGCGACTCAGGAGGAACAGCAGAAACTGTCACTGACGAAGAGATCTTGGATGCACAGAAAATGTTAGCTCGTGTGGAAGGCATATTTGTTGAGCCTGCAAGTGCCTCTTCCATCGCAGGGTTAATTAAGCTACTGAAGAACGGTGTTATAGACAAAAACGAGCACGTCGTTTGTGTAACCACTGGGCATGGACTCAAAGACCCTGACACTGCAGTAAAAATGAGCGAGAAACCTGTTGAAGTTGACGCTGAAATGGCAGCTATCGAGAAGGCTCTTGGCTTGAAACAAAGCGCAACTGTTGGAGCAAGGTGAAAAATCATGAGGATAATTCTGGTCGGCTACGGCGTCGTCGGCAGAGGCGTCACGACCATTCTTACACGCAAATACGCCAATAACATGGTGGATTACGGCTTCAACCCTAAAATTGTGGCAATCGCAGATATCGACGGCGCGGTCATAAACCCAAGAGGGTTAAGCCCCCAGAAGCTAGAAGAAATTAAACAAAGGGGCTTTCCAATATCAAAAGACCCTGAGTTTGGGCATCCTGGAATGACAGCGCTGGAAGTTATCAGAACTGTTGAAGCAGAAGTTGTTGTGGAAGTAACTCCCGTTAACATAAAAAACGGTGAACCAGCCATTTCCCACATCACAGAAGCGTTCAAGACAGGAAAACATGTTGTTACAACAAATAAGGGACCATTAGCTTTAGCTATGCCCGCTCTCACTGAGCTAGCTGAGTATAATAATGTTTACCTACGCTTCAGCGGCACCGTTGGAGGCGGAACGCCCATGCTTGAATTTGCCAAAAGATGCCTTGCCGGCGACAGAATCCTTGCAATACGGGGTATACTGAATGGCACAACTAATTATATACTAACTGAGATGTCTCAGAACCGCATTTCCTTCCAGGATGCTTTGGCGAACGCACAGAAATTGGGATACGCTGAAAGAGAGCCATCTATGGATATTGACGGCTTTGACACAGCCTGCAAAGTAGTCATTTTGGCTAATTGGATAATGGACAAAAAAGTAACCTTAAAAGACGTAGACCGAACAGGCATCCGTGACGTAACCTTGCAGGCGCTTGATGAAGCAAGCAAAAGAGGCAACACAATTAAGCTTATAGGCACCATAGACGGCGATAAACCAACTGTGAAGCCAACCGAGATAGCGAAAGTTGACCCATTATGCGTCAGCGGGGTCCTCAACGCCGTAACCTTCTCTACCGAATACGCCGGGGAACAAACCCTGATCGGTAGAGGTGCAGGCGGCATAGAAACTGCCAGTGCAGTTTTAAGGGACCTCTTAGACATTAGACACAAGTTAGCGAACAGATTACTATCATAGATAGAAGAAGGGGACCTAAATGAAGAAAATAGTGATGAAGTTCGGTGGAACTAGCGTGGGCACAGGCGAAAACATTCGCCACGTAGCCGATTTAGTTACTCAATACGCCAAAAACAGCTACAGAGTGGCTGTAGTGGTTTCAGCGTTGGCGGGCGTCACCAACAGTTTACTGGAGGTTGCATGTCAAGCCAAAAAAAGCGACGTAAAACACATTGAAGACTTCACCGAAAAATTACTGCAAAAGCATCTGGATGCGATTTCAGCGGCTATTAGCAGTAAGCAAATCCAGAAAGAAGTGAGTCAAATAACAGAAAAAACCATTTCAGAACTCGAGAAGGTTTTAACAGGCATTTGCTACGTTGGCGAGCTTACAGCCAAATCAAAAGACTACGTAGCCTCGTTTGGAGAAAGATTATCTGCGCCTATTGTCTGGGGCGCCATAAAAGACCACAATATTGAAACCCAATGGTTTACGGGCAAAGAAGCAGGGATAGTTACGGACTCTAACTTCGGTGAAGCAGAACCGCTGATGAATTATACTGCGCATCTTATCCGCGAACGAGTTGGTCCACTACTTGAGAAGGGGGTTGTGCCGATTGTAACGGGCTTCATTGCGGCGAACCAGGATGGCGTGGTAACGACGGTTGGACGCGGAGGCTCTGATTATACCGCAACAATTCTAGGCGTAGCATTGAAGGCTGACGAGGTCTGGATATGGACTGACGTGGACGGCATAATGACAACAGACCCAAAAATTGTTCCATCCGCCCGTATGCTCCCTCAGCTCAGTTATCAGGAAGCCACAGAAATGGCTATTTTCGGCGCCAAAGCCATGCACCCCCGCGCTTTGGGACCAGCAATTAAAGAAAACATACCAGTACGGATACGCAGCGTTTTTCACCCTGAAAACGAGGGGACACTCATAACCAGAGAAGCGGACGCAAAATTCACTGAAGTAGTCAAGGCAGTAGCGCTCATAAAAGACGTGGCGATGATTAATGTCGGCGGCGCAGGCATGGTAGGTGCACCTGGAAGTTACGCTAAAGTTTTTGAAGTTTTAGGCAAAAGCGGCATCAACATAATGATGATTTCTACAGCTGTTTCTGAAGCAAATATTTCCATGGTTATCCGCAGAAATCTTGTGGGCAGAGCGGTCAGCACTTTGGAGATAGCGCTGTTGGGCAAAGGTTTGGTCAGCGAGGTGACTGCTGAAGACGATGTGGCGGTGGTGGCTGTGATGGGTGCAAACATGAAAGGCACTTTAGGTGTGGCATCAAAAATCTTCTCCACGGTTGCCAAAGCAGGCATAAATATACGTATGATCGCTCAAGGTAGCTCTGAACTAAACATCTCGTTCGTGGTAAAAGAGAAAGATGGCCCTGCTGTGGTTCGGGCTATTCACGACGCGTTTGGGCTAGACAAAATTTAACAAGTTGCCTTTTTCTCTTTTCTGTTGCGAATTCTATTTCAAGGCGGCCGTGAAGCACCAACGTCACTGTGGGGGCGTATTTTCGGCGCCGTTCACGGTGACGCTGTTTTTCTTGTTGTGGTAGAGCTGGCTTAGTTTTAGAAGGGTCTCCTTGTAGATTTGAATACTGTCTAAGTACTCGTTTATTACGATGTGCTCCTCGGGGGTGTGGTCCAGATGGCCGTCTCCTGGGCCGTAGGTTACTATGGGCAGGTTCATGGCTTTACCGAGGATGTTCATGTCGCCTGTGCCGGTTTTGCGCAGTAAAGTGGCGGGTTTGTTGAGAACTTTGCGAATCGCGGCAGATAACGCGTGCACCAATGGCGAGCTTTTGTTTACTTCGAAGGGTTCCACGGAATCTTTCAGGGTAACTTTGATTGCAACTTTAGGGTGAGCCTCTCGGTATTGCGCTATTGCTTTTTGAACTTGCTCAAATACTTGGGTGGCGGTGAACTGGATGGGAACACGGATATCAAGGTGCATTTCGCATTCAAAAGGTATTACTGAGTCAGCTCTGCCGCCGCCAATTTTTGTTATACAGGAAGTTACCGCGTAGAATGGGCTTTCCTGCTGCTCTAGCGGAGGGAAACTTTGCTTTATGTGCTGTGCCAACTCGAATGCTTTGTCGAGGGCGTTGTCATAGAGCCAAGGAGTTGAAGAATGCCCTGTTTGAGTCTTAACAAGCAGCTTGAGTTGAAGTTGCCCTTTGTAACCTATTGTTATGTTTTCTACGCCGCTAGGTTCCCCGAATATGGCGTAGTCAGCAACGATGCCTTCGTTTATGAGGTGACGGACGCCGCGGCTAGTAGCTTCTTCTTCAACCACCGCGGCCACTAAGACTTTGCCTTTGAAAGCAGGTTCTTTGGCAACCTCTGCTGCAGCCATAATCATGGCAGCTAAGGGTCCTTTTGCGTCAACTGCGCCCCGCGCGTAGATTTTACCTTCTTCCACCCGCAGAGGCAGGTAGCCTTCTACGGTATCCATGTGCCCACACAGAAATATTGTTGGTTCACCTTCACCAACTACACCTATGACGTTGCCTATGGCGTCTACGCCCACTTGGAAGCCAAGTTTCTTCATTTTGCCTGCCAGAAAGTTAGCAATGTCTTCTTCTTTGCCTGAAGGGCTGTAGATGCCCAGCAGGTTAATGAGGAACTGAACTGCCGGCTGCTCTTGCATTCTCTTCTTCTCCTAAAACGGCGTCGAGAACTGATAGGGCTTTGTCAATTTGCGTTTTTGTTATTACAAGCGGAGGCAGAAAGCGTAGCACGTTGCGTCCAGCGTCCAATATGAGGACACCTCTCTCTGCAGCTTTCAATATTACGTTGAAGACTTCGAAGCGGAGTTCCATACCTATCATTAAGCCTTTGCCGCGGACTTCTTTTACTATGCTGTGTTTGGCTTGG
>JBNVCD010000005.1:0-3798 GCA_050410875.1 Bathyarchaeia archaeon
GCGGAATGTTCAGGTTTGGCATGCTGGCGATCTCTTTTGCCAAGTTTTTCAGCTGCTCTTTTTCATTAACTTTTAAAGTGCAGTTTTCCATGCTGAGCTTAGTGCAATATGTATTTTCAAAAGGAAAATCCAAAGCGTTGCACAACGCTTTGATGTAGTGTTCGTAGCTTGTGCTGACTATAAAAGCCTCGGCGATGCTGCTGATGTGTTTCAGTGTATCATGGATGCCCTGAATCAAAACGAGGTTGTTTGCAGAGAACTCCCTCATCAAACTATCCGTTACGTCGTAGGCTTTCAGGAAAGGCAAAATCAACTTCAAAGTGCTGCCTGCAGTGTAACCCTTTTTCTTGACAATATCAGCAAGAAAATCGTCGTATTTACTTACAATCGAGAAAAGTTTATCGCCGTCAGGAACAAAATGTGCTGTCAACTCAAAGGCGTTGTCGTTTTTACTTATAGGGCCTTCACAGTCTGAGGTAAACAAGCGTTTCAATTCTGTGTCCTCAACTGCTTCATGTGCTCCACGCATTTTTGTATGTGGTGTTTAGCTGCTATGTCAGTTCGACTCCAAAGGGCTGCCCCTTTAATAGCGTTTATGCCTTCTAGACTGATTTGCCGTGCCTCCTCGATGGTTTCGCCGGCTCCTAAAACGCCGACAACTCTGGACTTCAAAGCGAACGTCTGGTTGCCTTTAAGCTCCATGGAGCCTGGGTAAACCCGTATGCGATCACCATAGTTGCGTGACAATGCATATGCCTCTAAGAGGTCAACAGGAGTTTCCATCTCTGCTTTTTTAACTCTAGTCGGAAACGCCTCTGCGTAGCCGCCGTAGCTGGGAGGCACTTTATAAGTCAAAACAGTCGCAGCTTTTTCTACATTAACAGTTGTTAAGTTACCTTCTATCATTTTATAGCAGACATCAACAAAGTCGTCCTGCAGCACAGGCAATATATTAATGATTTCAGGGTCGCCTGGGCGACTGTTGTTTTCCAAAATTTTTGGACCATCGCGGCTATGCATGAATGCTAGGTAAAGCGGCACTCCCCGCAGGGCGGTTTTATCTTGAATTTTTGTGTTCCATTCATCAAAAATTTTCTGGGCAATCTTCAGCTCGTTTTGCCTGTCGTTTTCGGTCATAAACGGCAAATAATCTTTTTTATCTTTGTAGCTGCCCATGCCGCCTGTGTTGGGTCCCTTGTCGTCGTCAAAGGCGCGTTTGTGGTCTCGTGTATCCGGCAGTGGGACAAGGTGTTTTCCATCGCAGAAAGCCATGAAGCTTGATTCTTCGCCGTCGATTTTCTCTTCAATTATGACTGTTCCATACTGGAAATTAGACATGAAATGCTCAAACATTTGCTCCTTCGTGGAGAAGTGGTCTCCCCACACGCCTACCCCTTTACCTGCAGTTGGCTTATCAGGCTTCACAACTGCTTGGTTTTGTAACTCCTCTACCCACTCGTAAACTGCTTGCTTCACCGAAGCGGTATCCCTGTAGTCTTTTGGGTTGAAAACTTTGAAGCGTGGATTGGCTTGAGGCACAATTTCTTCGAACAGCAACCGCTGTTCTACTTTGCTGGCTTCTATGGCGTATTGCTTTTTTGGGCAGATAACAGGTATGCCGGTGCGTTTTTCTATGACGTCACGGGCGCCTTCTATTATGGGTTTCTCGGGGCCTACAATGGCAAAGTCTATATCTGATTTGTTTGCTTCTGCGAATTTGCAGATTTTTTCCACATCTAAATCGGGAATAACCACGTGTTTAGTGGCTTTTTCTAAGTTGAACGGATTTTTCTGTTTATCAGCAATAAAAATTTGAACTTTATAATTTCTGCTACGTGCAAAAACATCTACCATGGCAGTTTCTCTTGCGCCATAAGCAACAACCAATACACCAATTTTCTCCATAGGTACACCGTAATGTAGAAAGTTAACAGGAGCCGTTTAAATTGTTTTACCACTGGATGCCGTCGCATGGCTCTGCGGCTTCATAAATTCTGCCTTTCTCTTTATATCCTTGAAGAAATTTCTGCTTCATTTTGTCTGCCAACTCCTGCGCCATAGGAGTGGGGTACTTGCCTGTGATGCATCCAAGGCACAATTCGTTCTGCTTGCAGTTGGTGGCGCGAACTAACCCTTCAATGGATTGATAGCACACCGCGTCTGCACCTATGAGTTTGGCAATTTCTTCGGCGTTATGGTTAGAGCCAATGAGTTGACCGTAGGTGGACATGTCTATGCCGTAGAAGCATGGTCCTATAATTCGGGGGAACGTCACAAACATGTATACTTTCTTGGCGCCTGCCCTGCGTAACTTTTCGATGATTATCTTAGTTGTGTCCCCTCGAACAATGCTGTCCTCGGTTATGATTACCCGTTTCCCAGCAACTTCCGATCCTAGTATGTTGACTTTGCGGTCAATTGTGGAGTACCGCTCGTTGTTCAAAAGGATGAACGCGCGCTCTGTTACATAACGGTGCCTGCGTGAAGCACGTTCCCACCTCAAACCTGAGGCTTCATGAACTCCCATGGCTGAGTCATCGCCTGTTTCAGGCACCGACATAATTACGTCGGCGTCCTTCACGACTTCAGAAAACTCCTTCACCAGGTTTCTCCCGAACTCTTCACGAATCTCATAAACGTATTTGCCGTCAAACCTTGAGTCAGGTCGAGCAAAATATGCAAACTCAAAAGCACAGAACGCTTTTCGCGGGTTCTCTATAAGTTGCTGCCGTTTAAACCCGTCTTTATTGACCACCACAAGTTCGCCTGGCTCCAACTCAAAATCTCTCACAAAACCATTTATGTCTAAACTCACGGTTTCCGACGAAAAAGCAAAGGTTTTTCCGTCAGGGCTATGGCCAGCGCAAAGAGGTTTTATCCCGTGTGGGTCTTTGAAAGCAAAGAAGTTGCCTTCTCCTGTTATACCTATAACTGAGAAAGCCCCATCTAAACTCAGCATGACTGATTTGACGGCGGATGCCAAATCTTTTCCGTTTTTCAACTCGATAAGCAGCTTGTTGCAAACTAAATCCGAATCGCAACTGCACGTAAAATTGGGCACGTGCTGTTTAATGTCGGCTGCCATTTTCTGCGTGTTTACGATGTTGCCGTTGAATGAAACGGCAATTTTGATGCCGTTTGCCTCGGCAGTCATTGGTTGTGTGCCGTCAACTATGGATTTCTCGTCGGATTTTCCTGATGTTGTGTACCTGACGTTGCCGATGCCTATGCTGCCCGGTAAACGTGCAAGCCAATCTAGGATGGCGCTTGTTTTCAGTTTAGGAACTAAATCAAGGTTTTTGTAAGTGTAAAACTTTCCTTCACTGTACGTGAGAAAGCCGTGTGATTGGTGTCCACGGTGGTTTTGCGCGCGCAGACCCCAATAGACATATGGAAATACAGCTTCTTTATCGAAATTTATGGCGCCAAAGACACCGCAGCCTATATGGATTCCCCTTTTATGTAGGGGCTACAGTGAAGATGTAGGGTATTTATGAATTTTTAGGACATTTTCAACTCAAAACCATGGGAACGCAGCGTTTGACGTGAGAATTACGCGAGTTTCAAGCGCGTCAACGATAGATTCAAACATAAGGTTCTCTTTGTCGATCAGACGAAACCAATATAACTCTGGAAACCTAAGAAAAATTTAGGTTTTTAACAAGGAAATGGAGTTGCCGTATTATGAAAGAAAAAACGTGTATCGTAACTTTTTGGAATTGTAGGAGTTGAAAGCGATGGGAAAACTTGTTGCCAGGGCAAGAACAATCCAAAATTATGAACTTATCCTCGACAACG
>JBNVCD010000005.1:3808-7548 GCA_050410875.1 Bathyarchaeia archaeon
AGATCCCACTCTACAATAGCCGATCAACCTACAGAAGCATCACTAGGGCTGGGACCCACACCACTTGAACTCTGCGTTATGAGCCACGCGGGTTGTTACGCCACAATCGCTGCTTTAACCGCCAAGAAAATGCGGCTGGACCTGCGGGGATGCGACGTTAAAGTTGAAGCTGTAAAAAATCCCGAGGTGGGAACCATAACTGAAGAAGTCTTCGACATAACCTTCAAAATTGACGCCCCCGCCGATCGTATTCAAAGGTTGCACGAGTTAACCTTGAAGAATTGTCCTGTGGGAATCCTGTTTGAGAAGGCAGGCACCAAAATTACGTATACCGTAAAAATCCAAAAAGAATAGGTTTAAGACAGGAAGATGCAAAAATTGGATAAAACTTTGGCAGAAGGCGTTTATTGGGTTGGAGTTGTTGACTGGAACATCCGCGACTTCCACGGCTACACAACTAAGAGGGGAACCACCTACAACGCCTACTTAATCCAAGATGAGAAAACCGTTCTCGTTGACACCGTTAAACACACGTTCTGCGCCGAATTTCTTTCCAACATAGAGAAATTGGTTGATCCTGAAAAGATTGACTACATAGTAGTCAACCACGTTGAAATGGATCACTCAAGTAGCCTGCCCACTGTTGCCAGACAAGCCAAAAACGCCACCGTGGTTTCCTCTGAACGGGGCAAAGATGCCATCATAGAACACTACGGTTCCGACTTCAAAATTCAAACAGTAAAAACAGGTGATGAACTCAAAATTGGCAAACGCACCCTGAAATTCGTAGAAGCCCCTATGCTGCATTGGCCCGACAGCATGTTCACCTACCTTGTAGAAGACAAAATTCTCATGTCCAATGACGCTTTTGGGCAGCATTTAGCGTCTTCAAAACGGTTCGATGACGAAGTTGACGAGCATGTTCTCATGGAGGAAGCTGCAACATACTACGCCAACATTCTCATGGCGCTGGGCTCCTTGATATCCAGAAAAATCCAGGAAATAGTACAGCTGGGAATCTCGCCTGCCATCATCGCTCCCAGTCATGGCGTTATCTGGCGCTCAAAGCCGGAAAAAATAATCAAAGCCTACTCAGACTGGAGCGCAGGCTTAAGCAAAACCAAAGCTGTCATAGTCTACGACACCATGTGGGGTAGCACCGACAAAATGGCGCGCGCCATAGCGGAAGGCGTAGCAAGCCAAGGCGTAGAAGTCAAAGTGCTAAAACTGCGTGCATCAGACAACACAGAGGCCTTAACAGAGATCTTAGACGCCAAAGCAGTTATAGTGGGTTCACCAACAATCAACAACGGCGTTTTTCCCACTTTGGGGTCTTTCTTGACCTACGTTACGGGTTTGAAGCCTAAAGACAAATTATGGTGCTTCTTTGGTTCTTTTGGGTGGGGCGGCGGCGCTGTTCGGGGCATGACTGAAATCGCAAAAAAAGCAGGTTTCCAAGTGTATGAGCCCGGAATCGAAGTGAAATACATCCCCGACCGCGAGGATCTAAAGAAGTGCTCTGAACTGGGAAGCAAAATAGCCAACCAAATTAAAACCTAAACTCCACCTTCTCCTTTTTAATAATGCTATTCTTCTTTAGGGATATGAGATTTCTTACGTTAAGCTTTCTTGAACGATGCTTCAGGTTGGACTAGTTTTCAAGATGTTTTCTTTTGGTGCACTAATCTTCCAAAGAGTAACGCCGCAGCTAAAACTGCAAGTGTGCCAAAAACGCCTGCGAGCAAAGTTGACAAATACGAGTTTTCAACAGCAGCTACCGCGTAATCAGGCATAAGTCCCACCCAAATGGGTTCTTGTTCTTCAACACCCAATGTTTCAGCTACTTTTTCTAATCCGTCAGGATCACTTGAGGCTAACGGTATGAAAACTGCAAGAAAAACTATGAGCACAGCTGAAGCCGCGAGGTATTTCTTCATTGTTTTGGTTTCACCTTCAAAAGAGTTAAACCTCCAATAGCTGTGGGTTGCAACCGTTGAAGTGCTGTCAATAAAGTAACCGTTATAGTGGCTTCAATCACGCCGATTATCGCGTGGTAAGATAGCATCGAAGGAACAGTCACTGCGATTCCACCCGCCTGAACTAAAACCGGCGATATACCAATTTGTAGCGCACATGACAACGCGCTAAGCACAACTGAGAGCCATGCAGCAATGAAAACACTGAAAGCAAACCTCCGGTTGTTAGGGGAGCCACGGCTGAGGAACTTAACAATGAAAAAACTTAGGCCGCCAATAACTGCCATGTTGAAGACGTTAGCGCCAAACGCTGTTATTCCTCCATCAGCAAAAAACAGTGCTTGCATCAACAACACTATTGTCATACTCAATATGCCCGCGTAGGGTCCAAGCAACACAGCCAGAAAGGTGCCGCCTACAAGGTGGCCGCTGGTGCCGAACGCTATTGGAAAGTTTATCATCTGAGCGGCGAAAACAAACGCGCTTGAAATTGCCAAGATGGCGGTGAAGGAACGTGAATAGGTGGCTTGTACTTTTTTCCAAGACCACGCCAGAAAAGCTATCGAAACAACAAACATCACAGCCGCAGTCGCTGGATCTATGAATCCGTCGGGAATGTGCATGCTAAACCGCCAGTATTACTTTTAATGATAATAGTATTACTCAACTATAAAAACGTTGATGTAAACGAAATTCGTTTTCCCCATAACTTCCATTTTTAAAGCGATTAATGAGGCGTTCACAAATCATTCGTTCATAGGCGAATTTTACATGTAAATTTAATTATTACAGTTGACTATTTTTACTGTGTAAATCCTACTCGGTGACTTACTTAGTGGCCTTTGAAATCCAAGAGTTGCCCGACGTAATACGAGTAATTGTGCTGTTGAACCTCAGCAAGGGCAATGCTGTGTCTAAAACTTCTTTAAAACGCAAAATCGACAAAGTCTGCACTAGCCTTACCTGCATTAGCGTAGGCGAGTTGGATAAGGCTTTGGCGGAAATGGCTTCTGAACGGTTGATAACAGACAACGGCGACACAGTGCAATTAACTGAGCAGGGCCTAAAACTTGGGCAGGAATGGAAAAGCTTGCTTCTAAAAAAAGAGCCCATACTTGAAGTTGTAGCAGGCCTCGTCGACGGTTCCATAACAGGACTCGTAGTTATCCTATCCGCTTTTCTATCACTGCTAACCGGCAGCGGCTTCTTTTTGTCCACAAAAACCGTGATTTTTGCTGCTTTCCTCACATTAACGGCGGTTTCCATCACCAATTTTTCCAGCTTCTTCTTAGGCGGCGTAACCGAAGACCTCGCGAACATAATGACGCTGCGTACCCTCATGAACTACAGTTTAAGCGACATACCTGACAAAAAAGAACGCGATAAATCGCTGCTGTTAGTTGAAAAGCTCTTTCTTGTCTTGGGTAAAGAAATCCACCGTTCAAACCTCTATGCAGCCGTAATCTGTAGCACAACAACGTTTCTCGCCGGAAGCATACCCATAATTGTATACGTCACCCTTCCCACCCCGCTGGACATAATTGCGTCTCTTGGCATAGTTGCTGCAATAGCCGGCGTCTTTTTGGTTCGTTACCGCTCCAAAAAGACACGTGTTCACTGGAAAGTAACTTTAGCTGAGACTCTGACTATAGTTGCCATAGCTACAGTGGCTTCTTTGGTGCTAGGCGGCTTTGCATAAAAGGCAGAAGCCACATCACTATGTGTATATTGGCTTCTGTGTTTTCCGTAGTTGTAACTTCTCCG
>JBNVCD010000005.1:7558-21079 GCA_050410875.1 Bathyarchaeia archaeon
CCGCTGGTGGCTTCAGCTGAGGCTAAAACTGCCTTGTTGCTGCTAACAGACTTTGTTTTTTGTGTTCTGTCTTTATTTTTGCAAAAATAGGGAACTAAAAAGTGATTTATAGAGTGAAAGTCTATCCGCCTGGGGCGCCGTGGAATGGTGCTTCTTCCCAGAGGATTTTCCACCAGTCTTCTTCCGTTATGGTTTCTGCGTGTACAATTATCTCTAAAACCCTCTTCAGTAGAGCGTGGTGTCTTCTTTCGTCAGCGAGGATTGCTTTGAGTAGGAACGCGACTTTTTTGTTTTCTATTTTTGGCAGTTCCTCTTCAAGTTTTTTTATGAGTTCAGCTTCGATTTTTATGTGTTTTTCAACTAACGCGCGTTGCTCATCTAGATTTTCCTGTGTCAACGCTTGGGAAACGCTGGTTAGTAGGGTGGCGGCTGAAGCGTAGAGTTCGGCGTGTTTCATGGAGTCCAGCGAGATTCCTTTCAAGACACCCTTAACCGGTGGGTTTTTGATGTTTTTTATGCCGCTGTTGACGGAGTTTACGATTTCTTTTTCTGTTAAAATCTGTTTTTTTATGAATTCAACTAGTTTTTTCTCGTTTGGGGTACTCATTTAATTTTCCTCCTTATCGTCGATTCAATTTATTGTATAAGACTTTCAGCTATTTGCTTTCCCAGTGCTTTGCACTGCTCCAGAGCTTTTTGGTCAGGCGCGTACTTGACCAGCAGCGGTGGTTCGGAGACTTTCATTTCAAACTTGTTTTTCATGATTTCAATGAGTAACTTTGGTGCTTCTCCGCTCCAGCCATACGATCCGAAGGTGGCTCCTGGTTTACCTTTTAAACTGATTCCGCGGGCTGCGGCTTCCTCAAAAAGCATCTTTATGTCAACTGGCATATCGTGGTGGTACGTTGGTGCTCCCACTAAAATGGCGTCAAACTGGTTTAGGTCTGCGGCTTCGACAAAATAGCTTAGCTCTACGTCTGTTTTGCCTGTGCTTTTAGCTCCCTCAACCACTGCTTTTGCCATTTTCTCTGTATTTCCTGTTCGACTGTAATAGAGCACAAGAATTTTAGCCATACAACTTACCTTAAACGCAGCTAAAAACACTAATGGCTTTAAAGAAATAAGAACTTTGTGTAAACGCCGCCTTTTAACGGCGGTTTTTCTCCGAAGTGTTCATAAATCGCTAAAACTCAATTTAAGTTCGTCTAAAGTGAATCTGGCATGGAAAAATGGGATCTAATAGTAATTGGGGCAGGAGCCGCTGGTTTAGCTGCCGGCATCTACGGTTCCAGAAGCGGATTGAAAACTTTGATTCTAGACGAGAAGTTGGCTGGTGGGGCAGCCTCCGACTCTCCCATGGTGGAGAATTATCCTGGTTTTATTCAGATAAGCGGCGCTGAACTTGCCGAAAAAATGGTTTCTCACTGCAAAAGGGCAGGGGCAGTTATTCGTGATTTGGAGGCGGTTACAGCTTTAACCCTCACAGGCGAAGTTAAACAAGTTAGAACTTTGCGGTCTGAATATGAGGCAACAGCGGTGATCATTGCGACTGGAGCGCATTACCGTGAAATAGGTGTTAAAGGTGAAAAAGAGTTCCGTGGTAGAGGTGTCAGTTATTGCGGCGTCTGCGATGGTCCCTTTTTTAAAGGTAAAAAAGTCATGGTGGTCGGCGGCGGAAATACCGCTTGTGCAACCGCACTGTATCTTTCAAATTTGGCTGCTGAAGTGCTGGTGGTTCACCGTAGAGATGCTTTTCGGGCTGAGGAAGTCATTGTTAAAGATTTAGCGTCCAAGGGTAACGTGAAGATTTTTTGGAACACTGAAATTCAGGAAATAAAAGGCGACAGAACCGTCAAGAGTGTGGTTCTCCGTAACGTTCAAACAGCCGAGTTTCATGAAGTTGCAGTTGACGGCGTTTTCGTTCAGGTGGGTGAAACTGCTAATAGCGCGCTCGCTAAGGAAGCAGGAGTTGATTTGGATGAGGCGGGTAGCATAAAAATTGACATGCACCAACGTACAAACATGGCTGGCGTTTATGCTGCAGGCGACGTGACAAATCACCCTGTGAAGCAGATAGGCACAGCGGTGGGTCAAGGGATAACTGCGGCTCTGGAAGCTTACGCGTATATCAAACGCCCATATTACAGGAAATAGAGAGAAAACATTATATCATGCAAAATGCCTTTTCATGCTTTCATAAGCATAGCTTGGCTTGCTTACGGCGTCAAAAGCCGGCAAATAAGCGAGGTCACTTAAATGGGTGAAAAGTGTCTTACAGCAGTAAAAATTAACCAAGACCTGTGTAGCCGATGTTCAGTCTGTTATTCTATCTGTCCTTTTGAAGCCATAACTCGTGATGCTGACTGCAAAGTTGAAATTGACATTCAGAAATGTCAGGTCTGCGGCATCTGCTACAGTGCTTGTCCAGCTTCCGCGATAGAAATCTCCTACTACAAAGATGATAACCTGTTGGAGTACGTGGCTTCCGCGAGGAAGACTTCTAAGGCTGACACGCTGGTTATGATGTGCCGAGGAAACTCGCCGTCTAACTGCGAAATTGAAGACATACTCGCTGAACAGGGCTTGAAAGTTAGCAAGTATATCCCGATGCGTTTACCCTGCGCGGGTAGAGTTTCAACCGACTTCATTTTTAGCGTTCTCAATTTAGGCGTAAAAAATATTGTTTCAGTGCAATGTGAAGATGCCTTCTGCCGTATGAAAGAAGGCACCAAAATTAACACTCGCCGTTTTCTTTTGAGCAAAAACGTTCTGAAACAGTTAGGTTACGAAGAGGACGCTTTGAAAGTTGTCAAATTCTCCAGAAAAGCTGTCTGGTACAATGAGGAATGTGTAGGCTGCGACAAATGCGTCTTCATATGCCCCTACGAAGCGATCAAAGTTGGCTCGTTCTCTTCGCCTATGGTTGTTGAAGAAAAATGCGTCGGCTGCGGCGCGTGCCAGCTTGTTTGTCCACACAACGCCATCATGGTGAAGGGCTATGAGTTCGAAGATATTTTGAGGCGCTACGGTGAAGCAGCAGCAAAACTTAAGGCTCAAAAGAAAGCTCCTGCTATTTTGCTTTTTAGTTGCCAGTGGTCTGAATACTCAGGTCTAGATAACCCTGACAGCGTCTTAAAAGGTAAAAACGCCATGGTCATAGAAGTTCCCTGTTTTAAGGGGCTGGATCCCGTGCACGTTGTTAACGCTTTGAAATGCGGCTTTGACGGCGTCATGGGCGTTGTATGCTCAGCTGAAGACTGCAAGCTTCAGCAGGGGCGCGACACAGCTGAACGCAACCTCGGCGTGTTGAAGGACGTGTTGAAGAAGTTGAATCTGCTTGATCGCTTCGAAATGGTGGAGTTGTCGCCAAGATGCGAAGGTGAACTTGCACCCAAGTTCGAAGCTTTCTACAATAAAATTGCGGCTATGCCACAATGTACCCCAGTTCTCAAAGTGGAGGCGAAAGGAAAACGTACAAAATAATCTCTAAGAAGAAACTTGCCCACAAAGAAACCCTCTTTGAAGTGGAAGCTCCCGACATCGCTGCGAAAGCTCAACCGGGACAATTCTTAATTGTGGTTCCTCACGCTAAAGGCGAGCGTGTGCCGTTAACCATCTGCGGTTACGACCGCAAGAAAGGTACGGTTTCGTTTGCTTTCCACGAAGTCGGAAAAACAACGAAGGAGTTAGCCTGTTTTAACGAAGGAGACTGTCTACTTAACGTTACAGGTCCGTTGGGTAACCCCTCAGAAATCAAGAAGTTCGGCAAAGTTCTCTGCGTTGGCGGAAGCATCATGATTGCGCCGTTACTGCTGCAGGTTAAAGCTCTCAAAGAGGCAGGTAACAAAGTGACTACGGTTTTGGGTTGCCGCTCCAAAGAGTTCTTGTTTATGCAGAAGGAAGCTGAAGCTCTCAGCGACAAGGTTTACATAGCATCGGATGATGGCACCATAGGTTACAAGGGTCTTGATTTCTTGAAGGACTTGCTGAAGAAAGAAACATTTGACCGCTGTGTTGTCTTAGGCCCAGTTGTGATGATGCGAGATGTCAGCGAAATAACACGGCCCTACAAGATCCCGACAATTGTCACTTTGACGCCTATAATGATTGACGGCATGGGCATGTGTGGTGTCTGCCGCGTCACTGTAGGCGGCAAAATGCAGTTTGGCTGTGTAGACGGCCCCGAGTTTGATGGTCACCAAACAGACTTTGAGGAGTTAATTCGGCGGCAACGTACGATGCTCCCTGAAGAAAGAGTAGGTTCCCTACTGTGGGAAACAAGTGGAGGTTGCAAATGTGGCAGAAACAAAGCCTAAACCTAAGTTAAACAAAAAAGCTGTAGAGATGAATAAACAAGAGCCTAAAGTGCGCGCTAAAAACTTCAACGAAGTTGCTTTAGGCTACACCGAAGAGCAAGCTCAAGAAGAAGCCAGCCGCTGTCTGCAGTGCCCCAAACCTCAATGCGTCACCGGCTGCCCGGTAGAAGTTCCGATTCCCCAGTTCATTAAGTGCATACGCGAAAAGAAGTACGCTGAAGGCATAGCCATAATCAAATCTAAAAACGCGTTGCCAGCAGTATGCGGGCGCGTTTGCCCACAAGAGACCCAATGTCAAAGCAAATGCGTCATAGGAAAAATGGGCGACCCCGTCAGCATCGGCCGCTTGGAACGTTACCTTGCAGACTGGGAACGCGAACATGGCTACCAGCTTCCCCCTAAAGCTAAACCCACAGGCAAAAAAGTAGCCATAATCGGCGCGGGTCCAGCAGGGTTAACTGCAGCAGCTGACCTAGTAAAGCTAGGCCACGAAGTCACAATTTTCGAAGCGCTCCATGTTGGAGGCGGCGTACTCTCCTATGGTATCCCAGAGTTCCGTTTACCCAAAGCCATAGTCCAAAACGAAGTTGAATACGTTCAAAAGTTAGGTGTCGAGTTACGTCTAGGAAACCTGATCGGTCGAACTCACACAATACCCGAGTTAATGAAGAACGGCTACGACGCGGTATTCATCGGTAGTGGTGCAGGTTTGCCGCAGTTTACCGGCTGCCCCGGCGAAAACCTAGGCGGAATCTACTCAGCGAACGAGTTCCTCATACGCGTTAACCTCATGAAATCTTACGCTTTCCCCGAGTACGACACGCCAATACGCATCGGCAAACACGTAGTTGTCATAGGCGGCGGCAACGTAGCCATGGACTGTGCAAGGTGCTCTATGCGTTTAGGCGCAGAAGTATGCTTGCTCTATAGACGTTCACGCGACGAATTACCAGCACGCCATGAAGAAATCGAAAACGCTGAAGAAGAAGGCCTCGTATGCAAGTTCCTTGCTGCTCCAGTAGAGTTCTACGGCGACGAGAAAGGCTGGGTTAAAAGTATGAAGTGCATATGCATGGAGCTGGGCGCACCAGACGAAAAAGGCAGACGCAGCGTAAAGCCAATCCCAGGGTCCGAATTCACCATGGACGTTGACACCGTAATCATCGCAATCGGGCAGACGCCAAACCCGATCATCCAGCGCACCACAGCAGGTTTAGAAAGCAACCCCAAGCACGGCACCATAATTGTAGACGAAGTCGGCAAAACAAGCCTTGAAGGTGTCTATGCAGGCGGAGACGTTGCAACAGGCGCAGCGACCGTAATCAGTGCGATGGGTGCAGGTAAACGCGCAGCTAAAGCCATACATGAATACCTCATGAGCAAGAAGTAACCTGCAGCTTTTTCTTTTTCTGTTTTCTTTCCGTTTTATCCTACCCGTTTCTGGTACTGTGGTTTTTCTGAAAGTTTATACTTCTATTCTACGCCATCATCTTTAAGGGTGAGTTATTTCGTGCAAGAGAAGCCATGGTTTAGCAGGTGGCCAACTGATGTGCCAAAGCATCTAGATTACCCCAAAGTTCCTCTTTATGGACTCTTGTCAGAAACTGCAAAAAAACAGCCCAACCATACAGCGGTTGTCTTCCAAGAGAGCACTTTGAGTTATGCGCAGTTAAATTCACTGTCCGACAGCTTTGCTGTCGCCCTCCAAAGTTTAAACGTCAATAAAGGTGACTGTGTTGCCCTTTTCTCGCCTAACCTTCCCCAATTTGTAATTGCCTATTACGGCGCGTTAAAAACTGGTGCGGTTTTAACTGCCCTCAGTCCCCTCCACAAGGAACGCGAAGTGGAATATCAACTGGTGGATTCTGAAGCCCAAACTATAGTTGTTTTAGACTCGCTATACCCCCTCGTTGAATCAGTTTGGCAGAAAACAAAAATTCGAAACATAATAGTCACAACGTTGGGGGCGCACTCCACCCAAGCAAGTGTAGCTGCGGGGGTGAAACAGAAATCTAATGTTTATTCCTTCCAAGAACTTCTCAAACAAAACTCAACCGCAAAACCCCCATGCGTAGATGTAGATCCAGCTGAGGATTTAGCTGTGCTCCAGTATACAGGCGGAACCACAGGTACAGCTAAAGCCGCCATGTTAACCCACAGCAACCTTGTCGCTAACGCTGTGGCTTTCGCATCGTGGATAAAAGGTGCTGATAAAGACGTTTTTTTGGTTGCTCTGCCGCTGTTTCACATATACGGCATGACCACCAGCCTAAACGTGCCTGTCAGCTTAGCAGCCAAGATGGTGTTGCTGCCAAAGTTTGACGCTGTCAAAGTTTTGCAGACCATCCAGCAGCACCGCGTCACAGTTTACTGTGGTTCGCCTACAATGTACTCTGTCCTTTTGGCTAATCCTGAACTTAGCAAATATGACTTAACTTCTATACGCGTTTGCATATCAGGTGCTTCGCCGTTGCCTCCGCAGGTGCAGAAAAACTTCATGGATGTCACAGGAGGCTTACTGGCGGAGGGCTACGGCTTAACCGAGGCTTCACCGGTAACTCACTGCAACCCCGTGGACAAAACTATGCGTACCGTGAAGGTTGGCTCCATCGGCTTGCCAATTCCTGGCACAGACGCCAAAATTGTGGATTTAGAGACAGGCGCCAAATCGCTCAGGCCAAACGAGATAGGTGAACTTGCAGTTAAGGGTCCACAGGTCATGAAGGGTTACTGGCGTAGGCCCGACGAAACCAAAGCTGTTCTGCGCGATGGTTGGCTCCTCACTGGCGACATCGCCAAAATGGACGAGGACGGCTACTTCTACATTACCGACCGCAAAAAAGACCTAATAAAATACAAAGACTACAGCGTTTACCCCAGGGAGCTTGAAGATGTATTGTATGAGCATCCTGCGGTGAAGTTGTGCGCTGTGGTGGGTAAACCTGAACCTGCTGTAGGTGACGTCCCTAAAGCCTTCGTGGTACTCAAAGAGGGCTCAGAAGTAGCTGCAAGCGAGCTTGTTGACTTTGTGAATGGTAAAGTAGCGCCCTACAAAGCCATACGGGAAATCGAGATCCGCAAAGAGTTACCGCTTAGTTCTGCAGGTAAAGTCTTAAGGCGCGCCTTGCGTTCTTAACCGGGGCAGTCACAAGCTATATGAGCTCTCTTTTCTTAAACTAACCCGTAAGAGTGTTCGGTTTGCGGGTTAAAATTAACGTTACAGGCATCGTACAAGGCGTGGGTTTTCGCCCTTTCATCTATCGCATCGCCGTCGAAAACGGTTTAACAGGTTACGTGCGGAACCGAGGCGACGCCGGCGTAGAAATACTTGTAGAAGGCGCCAAACCCGCCGTAGACCGTTTTTTTAGCAGTCTCTACAAACAAAAGCCGCCGCAAGCCCGCATACACAGCGTTATACAAACTTCGCTACAGGGAAAAAACGAGTACAACCAGTTTGCTATAATCAAAAGTTCCGCAGAGGCTGAGCTTTCAGGTTCAGTGGTGCCGCCTGACAGCGCCATATGCAGCGAATGCCTAAAAGAGCTACGTGACCCTCAGAACCACCGTTTTGACTACTTCTTCATAACCTGCGTTAACTGTGGACCCCGATTCACAATAATTGAAAAGCTGCCCTACGACCGCGAAAACACAACCATGCGCGATTTTTCGCTTTGCAGTCTCTGCTCAAAAGAGTACACTGAACCTTCAAATCGCAGGTTCCACGCACAAACCGTGGCTTGCCCAACCTGTGGTCCCCAAGTTTACCTCACTACAAACAGCGGCGAAGCAGTAAACTGCTTGGATCCCGTGCGGGAGGCAGGCAAACTTCTCAGTGAAGGCAACATAGTTGCCGTGAAAGGTTACGGCGGCTTTCACCTCGCGGCATCAGCCACACTTGAGGCTCCTTTGGTGAGGCTTCGTCAATCTAAAAGTCGACGCGCAAAACCTTTTGCGATAATGGCAAAAAACTTAGAGGCGGCAGAGACTTTTGCGGAGGTGAACGCTGCAGAAAAAGAGTTGCTGAGTTCTCCTGCGCGCCCCATCGTTTTACTCAGCAAAAGCAGCACCTACAACCTTTCTCCTCTGGTGGCACCTGAACTGCACAACGTGGGCGTTATGCTGCCTTACTCTGCAATGCACTGCATGCTTTTCGACCCTGTAGACGATTTAGCGTTTGTTATGACAAGCGCTAACCCGCCCAACCAACCCATAGTAAACGACGATGCTGTGGCTCTACAAACTCTAGGTGGCACCGTTGATTATTTTCTTTTTCACAACCGTAAAATCGCTCAACGGTGCGATGACTCAGTTATGCGCGTGCATGGGGAACGCAGCGTGTTTCTTAGGCGCAGCCGCGGTTACGCGCCGGCTCCCATAATGCTCCGTAAAGAGGCAAAACGCTGTGTAGTTGCCTTAGGCGGCGAACTCAACAACACTTCCTGTGTATTAAACGGCGGCAAAGCTTTCCTCAGTCAACACATAGGCGACGTGGAAAACCTTGAGACCCTCAGTTTTCTCCAAGAAACCATAGACCACCTTATCAGCTTAACCAACAGTAAAGTTGACACCGTTGCTTGCGATTTGCATCCGAAATTCACCACTACAAACCTTGCACGTGAGCTTGCCGAAAAAAACGGTTGGCACTTGGTGCAAGTCCAGCATCACCACGCGCATGTAGCAGCGTTGATGGCGGAGCATGACGTCGAAGAGATTGTCGGTGTAGCTTGTGACGGGTACGGCTACGGCGCAGATGGCTCCGCGTGGGGTGGTGAAGTGCTTCTTTGCGATAATGGAGCTGCTAATTTTCGCAGAGTTGGACATTTAGAGGAACAACCTTTGATCGGTGGAGATTTAGCAACCAAGTACCCATTGCGTATGGCCGCCGTTATACTGAACAAAAAACTCGATGTCTCATCCTGGCTGCTACAAAACAGTGCCCGTTTGCCCCATGGGGAAACCGAAGCACAACTCATACTGAACCAACTCAAAAAGGCAACTGCTCCTAAAACCAGCAGTCTTGGCAGAATCCTAGATGCTGCCGCGGCTGTTTTAGGCGTCTGCTACGAGCGCACCTACGAAGGCGAAGCTGCCATGAAGCTTGAGGCAATAGCCGCTAAAGGCAAAGATGTGTTAGATTTAGAGTTGGCTATCTGCAACAATGTTGTCGACACCTCTCAGCTGCTGCTTATGGTCTACGAAAACCGAGATAACTATTCAAAGGCTGATCTTGCATACTCAGTTCACGCTTATTTAGCTAAAAGCTTAGCCACGTTGGCAGTAGAAAAAGCAGAAGAACACGGCATTCCAACAGTGGGGTTAACAGGAGGCGCAGCCGTTAATGCGTTGCTTGCTTTGTTGATGCGCAAGGTTGTGGAGGAGGCGGGGTTGCGTTTTCTGGTGCATGAGTCGCTTCCCGCAGGTGATGGAGGCGTAAGTTTTGGGCAAGCAGTCGTTGGCGGGTTTTCAGGTTTTTAACCACATGATTTTTATCGCTGTGGCAACTGGTTTTATGGTGACCAACAATGTGTTTAGCCATCCCAGCTCATGTTCTGAGCGTTTCTGGCGATAAAGCCCAAGTAGACTTTGGACAAAATGTTCTGCGGGAAGTAAACATATCCCTTGTAGACGTTAAAGTAGGCGACTACGTTTTGGTGCATGCAGGCTACGCCATACAAAAGCTGGATGAGAAAGATGCTTTAGAAACGCTCAGTTTATGGCGCGAAATTCTCGAAGCAGAAAATTAGTGCCCAAAAGGCAATTTGAATGTTGAACTCACAATGACAGCGCAGAATTACCGTGACCCTCAACTGGCACGTCAAATCGCTGCAAAAATCCGAGAGGACACGCCGCAAACCGGTGACTTCAAGTTTTGCCACGTCTGCGGCACTCACGAATGGACAATTACACACTACGGCATCAGAAGTTTGCTGCCAAAAAACGTTGAAGTTATAGCAGGTCCAGGATGCCCAGTTTGCATTGTGCCCGCGGCGGAAATCGATGAGGCAGTGTTACTTGCAAAAAAAGGCGTTGTAGTGACCTGCTTTGGCGACTTGCTGCGTGTACCAGGCAGCGATGGATCCTTGTTGGATGCCAAAGCGCAAGGCGCTGATGTGCGGGTTGTCTACAGCTTAACCGACGCGGTTAGCATGGCTAAAAAAGAGCCTGAAAAAGAATTTGTGTTCTTCGCCGTTGGTTTTGAAACCACAGCGCCCACAACAGCCTTAGAAGTCATAGCCAGACCGCCTGAGAACTTTAGTTTTTTGATTGCTCACCGTCTAATTCCGCCTGCCATGGAGCTTTTGTTAGGTGTAGGCGACCTGCAAATCGACGGGTTTATCGCTCCTGGTCACGTAAGCGCGATAATCGGCATGAAACCCTACGAGCTTTTCCCCAAAGTTTACCGTATGCCCACTGTCGTGGCTGGATTTGAGCCTATAGACGTCCTCATGGGCATATACATGCTTGTAAAACAGCTGAAAGAGAAGACTGCACGGTTGGAAAACGAGTATGCGCGGGTAGTCAAATGGGAAGGCAACCCTAAAGCATTAGAAATAATGAACCGAGCCTTCACCGTAACGTCGGGTAACTGGCGAGGCATCGGCAGACTGCCCGATTCTGCATACAAGCTTCGTGGTGAATTTGCTGATTACGATGCACACGCAAAATTTAACGTCAAAATAGAGCAAGGCAAAGATATCCTGCTGGGCTGCGAATGCCACTTGGTAATTATTGGAAAAATCAAGCCTGACAAATGCCCCCTCTTTATGAAAGCTTGCACCCCGCAAAAACCTGTAGGCGCATGCATGGTTAGCAGTGAAGGTACCTGCAGAGTCTGGGCTAAATCCAGCCAGTCCCCAAGCCTCACTGCCTATGCTCGCACTAAGGCTGAAAGCGGATTTTAACTTGAAAATCTAAAATCAACCAATGCGACTCAAGTGAACAAAACAGCTTTCTCAAACGAGCAACCTGATCTTTATGGGTTACTCGCCGTTCTCCTCAGAAGAAACTCTGTGGCTCCCTGTGAAAGTAGAATTGTGTCCTTTTGCTAAACTCGACAGATAAGATTGACGCTAACGCTGATTTATGTTTTGTTTTAGGAACGTTTAGACTCCAAAAAACCGTAAGCGTTTTATGTCTATGGGTATGTTCTTTTCAGAGAAGGCACAGATTTTAGCGTGCCTCGGTAGCCTAGCCCGGTGGGGCGTTACCTTGGTAAGGTAATGGTCGCGGGTCCAAATCCCGCCCGAGGCTCCAAACTCCGTTTTTAGGGGTGTTTTGGCGGTTTAAGCCTTCTATGGCGGCTATTAGCCGTTTCAGGTAGTTTTCACATGTTTTTGACACGTTTATGCCTAATTCATGTGCTTTTTCATATGTTTCCCTGTCTATATTTATGGACACTTTGAGTTTCATCCCTTTGGCGCCTCACAAAATTAAACCCTCAAGATTTTCGATAAACTCGGCATTTTTTTATCTAAAAGGGTATTGTGGTGGCTTGCTTGTTGTTGATTTGTGGCGGTGTGGATCATTCAACTTCGTTATATTTTCAAGATAGCGGCTCGATTGGTATTATGTATGGTATTTCTTGGTTGTGGTTTATTACAACTTCAACGCCGTAGACTGAGCTTATGTTTTCTGGTGTTAAAACATCAGGTGTTTTACCTGCCGCGTATATTTTACCGTTCTTCATCATGACGGCTTTGTCGCAGAATCGTGATGCCAAATTAAGGTCATGGATTGCTACAACTGCGGCAAGCTTCTGTTTTGCAACCAGTTTCCGTGTTAAACTCATGACTTCCAATTGGTATTTTATGTCTAAATTACTGGTCGGTTCGTCTAGCAAGAGAACTTTGGCTTCTTGTGCTAGTGACCGCGCAATCAAAACCCTCTGCTGTTCGCCGCCGCTGAGCTCATAGAAATCTCGTAGCGCCAAATGCTCAATTTTAAGCATTTTTAACGCTTCCCACACTTTCTCTGAGTCTTTTTCGCTGCTTTGCCATGTGAAGTGTGGTCTCCTGCCCATCAATACCACGTCAAACACGGAGAGGGCGCTTGGATTGTTTACGGCGCTTTGGGGGACATAACCTACGTGTTTGGCAACTTCAAGTCTACTCATCTTCTTTAACTGTTTACCTTCAAGCAGAATGTGTCCTTGTTTTGGCTCTAAGATTTTGTTTATGCATTTTAGGAGGGTGGTTTTTCCCGAGCCGTTGGGGCCTACCATGCCTAAAACTTCTGTTTCGTGGATGTTTATGTTTACGCCTATAAGCGAGGGGGTGCTGCGGTAGGCGAAAGTTACGTCCTGCACTGTTATGTTCATTTTTTTGCCTCTTTTTGTTTTAAAGGTGTCTTCAAAGTATTTTAGTGTTACTTTTTTTAAAAATGGTAACACAAAGTATAAGTATTACTTTTTTGAAGAAAAGTAGCACGTGGTTGAGCATGAAAAAAGCTTACCTAATAGGAATAATCCTCACAGCCCTGATAACTTCCTCAATAGTGATAATCTATAGCCAAAACTGGTCACAACACACGCCACCCCTTTCCTCACAACCCACCACTTCACCGCCTCAAGCATCTCCAACTCCCGCTTCTGAGCAGCCTTCACCACAAACAAACACGCCAGCACCCACATCCACGGTAACCTCTCAACCTACGCCATCGCCTTCTCCGTCTGCTTCTGCCCCGTCAACTTCGCCTTCACCGTCGCCTCCAGCCACAACTTCCCCTCAACCCTCGGTAGCGCCCCAACCAACGCCTTCACCCCAGCGAGTATCTATACCGTTAACCCTTGAAATCTTCGGAAACGCCCACCTTGACGACGTCATAGATGATGTTGATGTGCGGCTTATGGAGCGGATAGTCGCAGGCACCGCGGATCCAACGCGGTTTGCTGACGCCAATAACGACGGTGTAATAAACCAGGCAGACATTGAACAGATAAGAAAAATCATAAACGGCACGGCTTCCTACATTGTGATGCTTGATGGAAACGGCAAAAAGATAACCGTAACTTTACCAGTAAACCGCATCGTAGTTGAATACATACAAAACGCCGAATTAATGCGAGTTCTCCAGTTAGAAGACAAAGTTGTCGGCGTCGATTTTTGCGTTGACCAACTCAAACACATTTACTTCCCCAACAACACAAACATAGTCTCCGTTGGCCAAATGTACACCCCTGACTACGAAAAAATTCTCAGCTTAAATC
>JBNVCD010000005.1:21089-21468 GCA_050410875.1 Bathyarchaeia archaeon
TTAAATCCTGATATAGTTTTGACCTTTTCTAACTCGCCTTCAGCTATAGATGAAAAAGCCTCAAAACTGCCCGGCGTAAACGTGGTTTTCTTAGGTTTATACTACCCAAACGTCACTAACCCTGAAGCTTCACAGTTCTTCCAAGGCATACTCAAGGCAGGCTACATATTCAACAGGGTGCCCCAGGCAACAGAATACGCAAACTGGCTACTTAATCTCACGCAGACTATACGTGCAAAAACCAGTCTACTGTCTGAAACCGAAAAACGCACGGTGCTGCTGACTAATTATCCGTACACACCCTCCACAACGATTAAGGCGTATACCACTCTTGACACGTTGGGGCAAGTGTGCATTTTATCCGGCGGCTCTAATATCG
>JBNVCD010000060.1:0-419 GCA_050410875.1 Bathyarchaeia archaeon
CCCCTTGCTGGCAGCGTTACAGAAGAAGCTTAGTCACAAATCGACTTTTATTCGATATATCCAGTCATTCAGATACCCGCTTTCAGGGGAAATTGCGATATACAGCGATTTAGCCTTAAACCTGCGAATCCCTGCAGATTGGGGTCTAGAGATGGGCACCCTTGCTGAACTCTACAGAAATGTCTCAAACAAGCGCATTTGCGAGGTAGATTTGGGCTTTTTTGATCATAAGCATAAAGCGGTTAGCCCTAATGAATTGCTGAAAACCGCTGAAGACAGTTTCATCACTTTGCTTAGGACGTTAACTGAAACTGAAGGAATAAATGTTTCAGAAGCTTTCTTGCTTAGCCTTCAGGTGACGTATCGGCGGTTTGCACAAGACAGAGTGCGCCAATACCACGCGGATGCGATGTGTAATT
>JBNVCD010000060.1:429-8243 GCA_050410875.1 Bathyarchaeia archaeon
CTCTGATACATTTTCCTTTTTCTTGGCTTGCGCCTTTCGCCAAAGTATTGTTTTTTGCAAGTGGCGGAACATTGTTGGCAATCTTGGGAAGAGATACCTAGAAAAACCAACTGCCAGTCAGCTTCCTGATTGGCCGCGTGTCATTTCAGCAATGCGTGACGTACGGGAGCGCCTCAAGAAAGCAGCTGTTGAAAGGTAAAGTCATGAAAACAGTTGTATTCACTGATCTTGACGGCACAGTGTTGGATGAAAAGTACAGTTTCAGCGAGGTAAAACCAGTAATCGACCAGTTGACATCACAGAATGTTGCCGTCGTAATTTGTAGCAGCAAAACAAGAAAAGAAATTGAGTTTTACCGTCAAGTGTTAAACTTAAGTGATCCTTTTATTTCGGAAAATGGCGGCGCAGTTTTTGTGCCTAAAGGCTACTTCAAGGGGGCGGATGTGTTTAATAAAAAAACAGAAGAATACGACATAATAGAGTTTGGTGTGCCCTACGTTGAATTGAGAAGAAAACTTCGAAACATCAGCTCCCGAACGGGTTGCAGAATTATTGGTTTTGGGGACATGAGTCTTGAAGAAGTTTCACGTGACAGCGGTTTGCGAGTTGAATTAGCTGCGCTGGCAAAACAGAGAGAGTATGATGAACCCTTCCGAGTTGCAGGTGGCGACGAAAAGAAGCTGCTAAAGGCAGCAGAAGCTGAGGACTTAGAAGTAACAAGAGGTGACAGGTACTATCACCTAAAGGGGAAACATGATAAAGGAACTGCTGTTGAAAGATTAAAGGAGTTATATGTTGGGAGATTTTCACAAATTCGGACGATAGGTGTGGGAAACAGCGCCAACGATTTATCCATGTTGAAGGTGGTAGATTTACCGTTTTTTAGAGAGAAAAATGAGTTACTATGGGAGCTTTGGAAAAAAGTCTTGAAGGAAGCAGCTGACCAAAACATTAAAACTTAGACGGCGGAAAAACGGTTCTTGGTTTGGTTGGGTGAACCTGAAAGTCAGTGTTGCTGATTTTAGAAACGCTACCCTGCGGGAAAGGGGTAAAACTGAGTTTATGTTGAAACTAGGTGAAGCGTTTTTGTAGCGCTTTGCGTTCGGCTTCGAGAATTAACTCGTAGAATTTAGCGGGGTCGTCGGTTTTGAGTGCGTCTGCGATGTCGTCTGTTTTGACTCGGTTTGCGCTTAGTGCTATGGCTGCTTTTTTGCCATGTTTTGAGATCAGTTGGGCGGTTTGGATGGCGATTGTTTGCAGTTTTTCTTCGTTTTTTGCGAGTTTTTGACCTTTCTTTTCTATTAGTGGGTGTGCCTGTTCTTCAGTTACTTTCAAAAGTCCCAATTCTGGAGAGTTGCAGCGGGGGCATACGGGTTTGTCTGGTAGGTCCTTTACGCGAAGCGTCTCTATGTAACTCCAGCATCGGGTGCAGATGAAAATGTTGGTTTCGTTGAGTAGTCTTGCTTTAGCGGATTCTAACAAAACGGCGTGCATACGTTGGGGAGGGATCAGATCAGTTTTCATGCTTACGTGCTCTATGCCGACGCGGGCGATGGGTGTAGCGTTGCCTTTATTGTCTATCACTTGTAGTTGAATACTTCTGGCGTGTATTTGTTTTAGAACAGTCAGCAAGCCCTCGACACTGAGGTCCTTGGTGAAAACTTCTTTGACGCTTTCGTCGTAGATTGGGGTGTTCTCGAAGCTGGCGACTAGTTTTTGTAGGCTGACGCTGCTGAAGTCTGCCCATTTTTTTAGGGCGCCGAATCTGCGGGCGACGTGAATCACGCGACGTTTGAAAAGGCCAGTTTTTACAGTTGAGCGTGTTAACTCGTCTAGTATAGTCTGCTGGGGCATAGCTTGCAGTTCTTCTAGTGTTTGTTGTAGCCGCTCAGCGTTTATGTGGCCTAGGGTTTGCACGAAAATGCGGTAGGGGTCATGTTGTACAACGATGCTAAAGCCCAGTTTGTCTGAGAGCACTTGACCGAGGATTTGGGCGAGGGCGCGGTTGGTGAGGGAGCCGAAGTGGGCGTGTACTATGACGAAGTCTTCCCAGTCTTCTAAAATGAGGCGGTTGGGGGTGGGTACGGGTATGCCGTTATTTACTTGTTCTATTGTTTCGGCGAGGGCGCGCTGTATGGTTTCTGCGTCTGCAGGGTATTCTTCTCTGAGGAGAAGGCTGATTTGTTTTGGGGAAAGCCCGCTGTGCATTTTTTCTTCTACGAAGCCACGGATTTGCGCGACTTCTTGTGCTACTTCGTAGGGCACTGGAATTTCTTCGCCTATCCAGCTTGGGATGGCGCCTGAGGGGTCGTTTACTGGACGCACGTAGACTTTGTCGTCGGTGGTGTGGATTATTTGCCATGGGCTACCGCGGATGATGAATTTGGTGCCTGCTTTGCCGTATTCTGCCATGAAAGCCTCGTCGAGGACGCCTATTGAGGTTTCTGTGGTTTCGTCTATGACTAGGAACTGTTTTTCTTCAGGAATCATAGAGAGGTTATCAAAGTAGTACTCGAAGAGGGCTTTGGGCTGGGATGGTTTGAGTACGACTTGGTCTTCGAAGCTTGCCCAGGCGAGGCGGGGGATGCGAGTATGCATATACTTGAGGGTTTTTTCTATATCCGTTATGGTGAGGTTTTGGTAGGGGTAAGCGTTTTTGGCGATTTCTAAAATCTGGTTGAAGGTTAACCTTTTAGTTTTGAGGAGGAGTCCTGCGATTTGATGGGTTAGAGCGTCGTAGGGTTTAGGTGGCACTTCAACGGGTTCCATTTGTTCTTTGAGGGCTCGGCGAGCTATGACTAGAGCTTCGAGGGTGTCATCGCTGTCCATGCCTATGATTATGCCGTGTGCCATGTGACCGTAGGTGTGTCCGGCTCTGCCAACTCGCTGGATTAGCCGTGTCACTTGTCTGGGGCTCATGTACTGTATCACAAGGTCTATGCGTCCCACGTCTATGCCCAGCTCGAGGCTGCTGGTGGCGATTAGACCTTTGAGTTCGCCGCGTTTGAGTCCTGTTTCGGCTGCGATGCGGCTGTGTTTGGTTAGGCTGCCATGGTGGATGCTTATGGGAAAATCGATGTCCCAGAGTTTGAGTCGACTAGCAAGCACTTCGGAGATTGAGCGGGTGTTAGTAAAGAGCAGGACAGATTGGTGTTTGTTCATGAGGTCACGGATGACGCGGAGTCTGGCGGCAACTTCTGGGTGGGTGAAGAGTTTTGCTGCTGTTTGGGTGTCTTCTTCTGTGGGTTTGGGGTAGAGCACTTGCAGCTTAACCATCTTTGCAACAGGAACCCGTATGATTTCTACGGGGCGTTGGTCTCCGACTAAGAACTGTGCAACTTTGTCGGGGCTGCCTATTGTTGCGGATAAACCAATCATCTGGAAGTCTGCCCCGATTAGGTGACGTAGACGTTCCAGTGCCAGAGCAAGTTGGCTGCCGCGTTTTGTGTCGGAGAGTTCATGAACTTCGTCTATGATGACCCACCGTAAGCTTTGCACGTGTTGCCGCAGTACCCAACCGGAGAGTATAGCTTGCAGTGTTTCAGGTGTTGTTATAAGGATGTCCGGGGGACTGCGGGATTGGCGTTGGCGCTCTTTAGTGTCGGTGTCGCCGTGGCGGACTGCAAGTTTTATGTCAAGGTTGTTGCACCACCATTCAAGCCGTTCTAGCATGTCACGGTTGAGCGCACGCAACGGCGTGATGTAGAGAACTTTTATGCCCGGCGTTTTTGGAGCTTGAAGGAGCATGCTGAGAACAGGAAGGAAGGCGGCTTCGGTTTTTCCAGTTGCAGTGGGCGAAATTAGCAGTATGTTTTTGCCTTCAAGAATTGCTGGTATGGTTTTCTGCTGGGGTTCAGTGGGTTTTGTGAAGCCCTTTTGCTCGATGAGTCTACGAATGGGCTTGACGAGTAGGTCAAAAGCGGTTTGAGAAGTTTCCTGCAACTGTTAATCCTCAGCTGAACCTTGTGATTAAGCGCTATCCGTTGGGTAAAAGCGTTTTGGGAGCCTTAGAGCATTGCAATGCTTGTTTTGCTGAATTACTGTTTTACGCTGTAAACAGCCCTGATAGGGTTAAACACGTTTGCTACTTGAAGGAGTTACCGGCGTGCACAAGGAACTGTTTAACCTAAAAGAAAACAAGGTTAACTTAACGTAACAAAACTTTCTTAAAAAACTGGGAAAGCACAAAAAGGTAAGTGTGCTGTGAGGAGCTTAATGTTTTATTTGGTTTTTTATTGTTTCCTCAGCTGCTTGTACTGCTTCTTTGAGTTTTTCAGGTTTAGTTCCGCCGCCCTGTGCAAAGTTAGGTCTGCCGCCGCCCCCGCCGCCAAAAACTGGCGCTGTAGCCTTCACAACATCGTTGGCGTTAACGCCTTTAGTCACTGCCGCGTCGCCGGCCATGACCATTATTCTGGCGGTTTTGCCGTCTGCGCCGTAAAACAGCGTCACCGCTGCGTTGTCGCGTTTTATGATTTCGTTAGCTGTTTGCACCATACGGTTTACGTCGGTGACTTCGCCAAAGTCGCGTTTGATTAGCTTTACACCCGCAATGTCTTCTTGCACGTTTGCCGTATTTGCTCCTGAAGCGCCTACGCTTTCCTTAGCAGCCAATTCCTTGAGCAACTTTCGTTTCTCCATGTTAGCTTCCCGTAGTTCTTTAACGAGTCGCTCTGCAGTTTTGTCCAGTTTTTCTAGAGGTGCATTCAAAACTTCGGCGACTTTCCACAGCAGCTGTTCCTGAGTCTGCACTGCTTTAACCGCTTGTATGCCAACTGAGTAAACCAGTCGTTCTACTCCGTCTTGGACGCGTTCAGTGCTGCGAATCTTGATGTAGCCAATTTCACCTGTGCTTTTCAAGTGGGTTCCAGCGCAGGCTTCCACATCCCAATTACCCGTTTTTACCACGCGTATGTCTTTGCCGGGTACAGCGCCGCCTTGGTATAGTCTGAAGCCGTAGCGGCTCTCAGCTTCGTTCCGTGGCAGCCATGCTGTTTCAACAGGCATGTTTGCCAAGACGGCCTCGTTGGCTAAGGTTTCAATTCTGTGGATCTCTTCAGGTGTTAACCGCCTGTAATGGGAAATGTCAATGCGTGTAGTTTCTACTCCTTTCTGTGTGCCTGCTTGCCACACGTGCTCGCCTAGAACACGTCTTGCCGCGCCGTTAATTAGGTGAGTACCTGTGTGGGCTTTCATGAGTGAGTAACGTTTCTCCCAGTCCAAGATGCCCTGAACAGTGGCGCCGGCTTTTGGCGGGTTTTCAGTTTTGACTTTGTGCAAGATGACTTTGCCGATTTTCTGGACGTCTACGACTTCTGCTCTGACGCCGCCGTCGTATGCGAAGTAGCCGTGGTCTGCAGGTTGCCCGCCGCCTTCAGGGTAAAAGCAGGTGCGGTCAAGCACCACAAACTCGTTGTTTACGACTTTGATGACTGTGGCTTCAAATTCCCTCATGTAGGTGTCCGTGTAGTAGAGAGTCTCGGTTGGAGGTAGCCCTTCAACGGCAGACTCCAATGAATGCTCCACTTTGGCTTCCTCTTCTTCAGCGGGCTTGTTTGCTTGCATGTGACGTTTTGCAACTAACGAAAAAAAGTTTTCAGGTATGTCCACTTTTATGCCTTCTTTCTCTGCGAATTCTTTGACGATTTCGGGGGGTAAGCCATGTGAATCGTACAACTCTGACAAAGCGGCGTCTGAAATGTGGCAGGTATTTTTGCCTTTGAGGCTATCTGCGAGTCGTTTGACTATGCCTTCTCCACGTTTGAGGGTGTCTTCGAACTTTTCTTGTTCCACCTTGAGCATTTCAACGATTTCGCTTCGCATCGCTTTGATCTGGGGGAAATCTTTACCCCAGTAGTCTGCCTGTAACTCCACAATGTCATATAACCTGTCAATAGGCGTGTTTAAGCTGCGTAGCAGGCGGTAAATTCTGCGGAACAACATTCGCGCCAGATAACCCTCTTGGATGTTGGATGGCACCACTCCTTCGGAGAGCATAAAACACAATGTTTTGGTGTGGTCAGCTACTGCCCACGCGTTTTCTATGGGGATGAGAACTTTATCCATGGTTTCCACGTCGACACCTGAAAGCTCGGAAACGCGCCGCCTAGTGAGCAGTCGGTTTGCCATTTTGTCTACGCTGACTAAACCTGAAAATTTGGCGATGCGAAACAGAAATTCGTTGTCCACTTTGCCGATGCCTGTCACGTCTAAAATTTTGTCCAGCAAATCGCCGTATATGGCTTGGAAACAGCTGGGCACGCCTTGGCTGATCCACGCGAACCTGTCGATGCCGTAGCCTGTGTCTACAGTGCGTATGGGCAACTCCACAAAGTCGTCGCCAACCACTTTGTACTGCATAAACACTAACGTGCCTACTTCTAATCCCCGTACGATGCATTCGACGTCGGGTCCAGCGTTGCCGCCGCCGACCCAAACGCCTTCCTTGTAGATGACTTCTTCAGATTTTATCCCCAAAACCTTCGTCGCGAATTCGTGGTGATAACGCACTGTCTCATCTTTCCAATAGACCTCTTTATCTGGGTAATTGAAGGCGTGTGCACCGCCCATTTCAAAGATTGTTAGATGTCTACCAAAGGTTGGTCCCGTGTTTGAGATGTCTGTCAGTCTGATTGAGGGTTGAGAGATAACCAAGGGGTTTGCAGGCGGCGGCGCGATGCCTTCTGTCACGTAGGGTTGAAAGTCGATTATGCTGGCGTGGGTTAGGTAAATGTCGCTACGCCAACGTGCGACTACAGGGTAAGGCTTAATCCGTGTGTGACTTTGCTTTTCGAAAAACGACAAAAAAGCCTCACGCATTTCAGGCAGCGTAAAGCGTTTTTTCGTTGGCGGATTCTTCAGAAAAGTGTAGCAGCCGCATTCGTCACTGCTGGATTCGCCGCAGTATTCTTGGCTGGCGTCTTGTGTCCAAAAGTGTTCACCACATTTTGGGCAGCGTTTCCGAACAAACCCTTCTTGTTTAAAGAAGGGTAACGCGTATGTTTCAACGGGAAATTCCTTCAACTTGGAAGCCTCATAGCGACAGCTGATTTGTTGCTCTGTGAGTTACGGACTCCACAAATTTAAATCATTTCGCCAATTAAATCAAAGTTTAGGAATGCCACGGGGCAACCATAGTGGGCGGGGCTTCGCCGTGTTTTTCTAAGCCGTAGCGCCGCAGTGGTTTAGTTAAATGCCGCTGCGAACGCGTCGAAGTGGCATAAAGCCCCGCGTTTAACCCTCGGGCTACGGCGACTTTGGTTTTTGCGGCGTCGCTGTATCGGGCGCCGCATTTTTCGCATCTGAAACCTTGGTTTTGGCCCATGGATTTTAAGCGTTTGCCACAGTTTATGCATGTGGGATTCTGCTGTACAAACTTTGGAGTTAACTGTAAAACGTGAATTTTCTCAAGATTTATGGTGAGAGCTCTGCCTGGAGTTTTGCGTGCGGCGCCGTAGACCTCGACGGTGTCGCCTACGGTTAGTTGACGGGCAATTTTACGTAAATCACCCGTCGGCTCGTAAGCTGCACAGTCCACGTCGGCGGTGTCGTCTTTAAGTGCGAAAACAACATGTCGCACAGGCACCACTTTAGGCGGACGTGAAACTACGCCTTTGGCGATGACTGAGCGGTAAGGCTGAATGTCCTTTATTGTCTCGACGCGTGTTAGGTGGGCGTCTGTTCCTTGGTTGGTGCGGAAAATCATCCAGCGCTCCACGGGCTCCAGCGTTTTGACCATGCTGAAAGCCTTTTTCACTATGTCAGGAGTTTCTCCGCGGATGCCAAACAGGATGGGGTCTGGACCTCGAGGGGTAATT
>JBNVCD010000061.1:0-8126 GCA_050410875.1 Bathyarchaeia archaeon
AACTCAAAAAAAGTCGCCGTTATGGCGGTAACAGCTACCCTCTACGCCACCTTCTTTTTTATATCAGGCTTGATAGCGGTACCCCAGTTTACGCTGCTTTATCTGCCAATTATCCTGCTTGGCGTTTTCCCCGTTTGGTTCGGCTTAAACGGGCTCGTCGGCAGCATGATCGGCGCGTTTGTAGGCGGCGCCTTCGTGGAGGGCCTAGGCTTCTTCTCTTGGATCGAATCAGTCACCACGCTGATTATCTACGTTTTAGTGTGGCTGCTTATCCCCAGAAACGCCGCGGAAACACGAAACCCCAAAAACCTGCTTCTCCTTGTAGGCGTCTACGCCGTGACGCTGCTTGTAGGCACCAGCTACATTCTGTGGCAGTTCACAACTTTCGGTTTGCTTCCCCCAAGCGTAGCCCAACTCGTACTGTGGCCCACATTCGCCCTCAACATAGCCATCGAAGTTGCTGTTTGCCCCGTCTTGCTGCGCACGTTAACTCCTAAGATGCGTAACTGGGGCTTTTACAGCGGCAACTTCCGCGAATGGAAAAGCCAAAAAGCTAAAGCTAAACTTTAGCTGCCTACAAAACATTTTTTCCCTTTTTTTGCTGCCTGGCGTGTTTTCTTCAGTTCAGGTTGAAAGGAAAATCTTAATTGCCGCAAACCCCTAAAGTACAAACCGCAAGTGAACTTGTATGAGCGAGCATAAAGTTAAAGAAGACCCGGTTAAAATGCACAAAGACGCCAACTCCCTGATGGAGTCAGGTAAATACGCTGAAGCAAAAGAGCTCTTCGCCAAAACAGGCGAACTCTACTATAAAGGGCAAAACTACTTTGACTCCGCAACCATGTACTACAAGGCAGGCGAATCCGCATTCGCCCTAAAAGAGTACGAAAAAGCCGTCGAGTACTTCACCAAATCCGCCGAGATCTGCTTTGCCAAAGGCTTTGACCGCTTTGGCGTCAGCGCCTTAGACTACGCAAAAGACTGTCAAAAAGCTCTAGGCAACACCGCCGAAGTGGAGGCACTAGACAAAAAAATTAAAGACGTCAAAGCGAAACTTGAAAGCGCCTTCTAAAGGACGCGCTCTCTTCTCCATTCTTATTTGCCTTCACGTCTTGTTTCCTCTTTACAAATTTCTCCCTCACAACCAGCTCTTTTTGGCAGCTACGCCTGTTGACGCACGCTTGTCTGAACTGAAAATGACTGCGCTCCAAAAGAGGGCGTCAACCACGCGGAGCGGTTGCGCGTACCGTGCACATAGCAGTTGCCGAGAAAAAAGGCAGATATAAAACCAGTTAACAATACTTCCAGTGAGGCACCATCGATGGACGTGAAAGACAAGGAAGCGTTTGCTAACGCCTTCTACAGCCGCCAAGTCATACTAAAAGAACTAGGAAAAAAGGGTCAGCAGAAACTGCAGCAGGCAAAAGTCGCCGTCGTAGGCGTAGGCGGCTTGGGCACTGTTTCTTCAATGTACTTGGCTTTGGCTGGCGTGGGGCACCTGCGGCTGATTGACCAAGACATCGTGGAGCTGCGTAACCTGCACCGGCAAATCCTCTACACCACCGACAACTTGGATTACCCAAAAGCCGAAGTCGCCGCCGCAAAATTGGAGAAACTCAACCCAACGGTGAAGGCGGAGGCGGTTTCAGAAAACGTCCACGCCGGCAACGTGGAGCGCCTCATCGAGGGCGTAGACCTCGTCGTAGACGGCTTAGACAACATGGCAACCCGCTACCTCGTTAACCGAGCATGCGCCAAACTGAAGGTTCCCTACGTTTTCGGCGCAGCCATAGGCGTAGAAGGCAACCTCTCAGTGTTCTCGCCCCCCGACACGCCATGTCTAGAGTGTGTGCTGCCTAACCTTTCAGACAGCGAATTGCTCAAATGCGACACCCGCGGCGTACTAGGCGTTACACCCGGCATCATCGGAGCCATGCAAGCCACCGAAGCCATCAAAGTTCTCTCAGGCATGGGTACCCCGTTGAAAGGCAAGTTGATGATCTGCGACTTCAGCGACATGTCCTTCACAACTATAGACATAGCAAAACGGGCAAACTGCCCCGCCTGCAAGGGCGCCTCGACGGCTGAGGTGGGGGAGCGACTGGTCTGGCTGTGCGGCAGAAACACCGCCAACATTAACCCTGAAAAACCCGTAAAACTTGACCTCGCCCAACTGTGCACGATAGCTCAACAACGCGGTTTTCACGTTCGCGTGAAATCCCACTTGGCGCTAATGTTCGACTACAAAGACCTAGAAGTTAGCCTCTTCAACGGCGGACGCATGCTCATCAAAAACGTAAAAGACGAAAAAGCAGCCCTCGCAGCCTACAGAGAAATCGCCTGCGCCTTAAACATAACTTGAAATCAGCGGCAGCTATCCACCTATAGCCTTCAAGAGGGCGTTAACCTCAAGGATCCAGCCTTCGATAACCTGTAAATCCTCAGCGGTTTTCTTGGAGACCTTTGCTAGCCCCCGCAGCAGCTCCTGCTGATACCTGTAGTAGTCAGCCAGCTTCTTTAGAGGCTCAACAAACTCAGTTGCCGACGTCTTCATCTCCAAGCACTTCCCCAACGTTACAAGCGTATTATACATCTCATCCATGGACAAGCCGGTGCTCCTCTTAAACTCCCTAGCCAACCACTGCCTCCGAAACAAGTTGCAGCTTCTCCACCCCTCAACTTGGCTACTGAAAGTTTTCAGAACCACTTGGAAAGCTGCGTATGCAGCTTCAGCATAAGCCACGTTCGTCTTTGGCTTTTCCGCCTCTGCAGCTTCTGCTTTTATTCCCATTGCCTGGAGCACCTGAAGCCAACTTGCTTGGCGCCCGTGATACCTCAAAGCTAAAGCAACTGCGCCTGCAACCGCAGTGCCTGCCTCCTCAGCTGAAACCTCCACTTGCCTACTCAACGTCAACAGCTGCTTTAGCTTCAACCCCGTCAAAGCCGACACTTGCTTGGTGCTCTCCAAGAAAGCAGGCGCCTTAACAGCGCCCACATCAACGGTGAACACGCAAACGCCACTGCCCTCCACCTCTGCAGCTATGACGCTGGCAAGCTCCACCTGCGCCGCCCTCAAGACGCCATAAGCCCCAGTAAACGGCGCCGCAAAACTTGAAGAGGCAAACGCAAACACGCCGTACTTCCGCTTAATCATGCCTGAAAGAAAAGTCCTCGCCAAAAGCAGCGGACCCCGCAGGTGTACACGGTAACTCAGATCCCACGCGTCCACAGTCGTATCTTTAACTGCCCCAACGGCAAAAACCGCGGCGCTGTTTACGACTATATCTACTTTACGCCACGCCGCAGCCGCCTTCGCCGCCACCGCCTCAACTTCTTTGTCGTCTCCCACGTCAGCTTTCACAAAAAGCGCCTCGCCAGCGCCAAACTCTCTGTTCAAGTTTTCCACAGCAACCCTTCCGCCTTCCTCGTCAACGTCGACAACTACAACCTTGGCGCCCAACCACATTAACGCTCGAGCAGCTTCATATCCTACGCCGCCTGCAGCGCCGGTAACCACGGCAACTTTGCCTTTCAGTGAGTCACGCAGCAAATTCCCTTGGCTTATCAGCAAATCAGCCTTTTCCCCCATTTCTGTCTACCCTTTTGAGTCTATAAACTTGTTTTAATCTGGAAATAAGCTTTCCTTGAGGTTTTCAGCCGCCGCCCACCGGCGGAACAATCGCTAAAACGTCGCCGTCTGCCAACTGCGTCTCCAACCCGTTTAGGGCGGCAACGCTTTTGCCGTTGACTAAAAACTGCAAAAACCCTCTAACCTCCCCTGACGCGGCAAACACGTAATCAGCAAAATCTTTCCCGTACCTTGATGTAAGCTTTCTGAGGGCTAAACTCACCGTAGGCTTCTCTCCCTCAGCAAACTGCAAATTCTCCTCGCGTTTACCTGTAATCTCTCTTAGGACCGTAAAGAAGCGAACCGAAACCTGCATGATCTTAACGCTCCGCAGAGAAATAGATAAACGAGTCTAACATAAACTGTTCTTTTTTCAATTCAAAAATCTGCCATAATCGGCATCAAAACTACAGCTTAAAGTTTATATTGCCGTTTGGTTTTTGCATATCCCCGACAAGACAGTATTCTACCCCTAAAAAACGAGGTTGATGATATGGCGTATTTAACAACAACAGGTTCAGGACAACCTGTCCTTATCCTAAAAGAAGGCACATCAAGAAGCAGAGGCAAAGAAGCCCAAAGAAACAACATTATGGCCGCCCGAGTAATCGGTGAAGTTCTCAAAACAACCCTTGGTCCAAGAGGCATGGACAAAATGCTCATCGACAACCTCGGTGACATAACAATCACCAACGACGGCGCAGCCATACTCAACGAAATCGAAGTTGAGCACCCCGCGGCAAAAATGATGGTTGAAATCGCCAAAACCCAAGATGACATGGTCGGCGACGGAACCACCACTGCCGTAGTCCTCGCAAGCGAACTCCTCAAAAAAGCCGAAGAGCTTCTTGACCAAAACATTCACCCCATTATACTCGTAAGCGGCTACCGCAAAGCAGCTCAAAAAGCCATCGAAGTCGTCGGCAAAATTTCAACTCCCGTCGACATCAAAGACTGCAAAACCCTCCTCAAAGTAGCCCTAACCACCATGAGCAGCAAAGCAGTGGGCACCGCCCGCGAGCACCTAGCACAAATCGCCATCGACGCCGTCACCCAAATCGCCGAAGACCGCGGAGACAAAAAACTCGCCGACATAGACAACATCCAAATCATCAAGAAAACAGGCAAAAGCCTCCTAGAAACCCAGCTTGTCCAAGGCATAATCGTCGACAAAGAAGTCGTCAACCCAGGCATGCCACGCAAAAAAGAAAACGCCAAAATCGCCCTGCTCGACTGCCCACTTGAAATCGAAAAAACCGAAATCAGCGCCGAAATCCGCATCCGCGACCCCGCACAGATGAAAGCCTTCCTAGACCAAGAAAACACCATGATGCAGGAGATGGCGCAGAAACTCAAAAAGGCAGGCGCAGACGTGGTCTTCTGCCAAAAAGGCATCGACGACATGGTCCAGCACTTCCTCTCCAAAGAAGGCATCATGGCGGCACGCCGCGTCAAAGAATCAGACATGGAAAAACTCTCCAAAGCCACAGGCGCCCGCATAGTCTCCGACCTCGACGACCTCAAAGCAGCCGACCTAGGCAAAGCCGGCATCGTTGAAGAACGCAAAATCGGCGACGACAAAATGATCTTCGTCGAAAAATGCAAAGACCCCCACAGCGTAGCCATCCTCATCCGCGCAGGCCTAGAACGCCTCGTCGACGAAGCCGAACGCGCCATGACCGACGCGCTTTCAGTAGTCTCCGACGTCGTAGAAAACAACCGCATCGTCCCAGGCGGAGGCGCAGTCGAAATCGAAGTCGCCAAAGAACTCCGCAAATACGCCACCAAAGTCGGCGGCAGAGAACAACTCGCAATCGAAGCCTTCGCAGACGCAGTTGAAGTCATCCCCCGAACCCTAGCAGAAAACGCCGGCCTCGAACCCATAGACATACTCGTAAACCTCCGAGCCGCACACGAAAAAGAAGACGGCAAAAACAGCGGCGTCAACGTCTTCACAGGAAAAATCCAAAACAGCCTCGACAGCGGCGTCATCGAACCCGCAGTCGTCAAAGAACAAGCCCTCAAATCCGCAGCTGAATCCGCAGCCATGATCCTACGCATCGACGACGTCATCGCCAGCTCAAAGCCAAAAGGCGGCCCAGGCGGTCCAGGCGGCGGAGCCCCCGGCGGCCCTGAAGGCGAAGACTAAGCAACCCTTAACTTCTTTTTTAACCTCAACCCTTCTTTCTTTATCTTTGTCTGTTTTTGCGCAAATCCCTGTTTTGATATGCGGTTTTTGCCTGTAAACTTTTTTTTTAGGCTCTTGCCGGCGCAGAGCGCTATCAATATAAATTTTCATCTCCATCAATATGTCTTGGTGTACGCATGCAGATTGCCGTGCGCGAGATGAAGCTTGGCGAGCAATCGGCTGTTGAGGGCCTCTTCTACAGAAGTTTGGGGGCTATTGACCGTTTAGTCTTTAAGCTTTCTTTTCAAGAGGCGCAAAAAAGCGCTCGAAAACAGCTTGGCGGCACGTTGGTTGCAGAGTGCGAGGGCAAAATAGTTGGCGCCGTCTCGATGCGGATACAAACAATTAAAGGAAAGCAAACAGGGTTTGTTGACGCTTTAGTTGCAGATAAGCAGTTTAGAGGTAGAGGCGTAGGCAAATCGCTTGTGGATGGCGCTGTTTCATGGCTGGAGCAACGTGGCTGCGTGGTTATTTACGCTACAGCTGACAGGTACAATTCGCCCTCATGGAACCTTTTTATCCACAGAGGCTTTGGCGTCTACGAGGTTCCGCGGCAGCTCAAAGACTACGGCTTGAGCTTTCTACGTTTATGGCTTGTTGAGTTCTACTTAGTCGGTTTTGGAACCTTCTTTCTCAGGTATAGCAAAAATCAAACGTCCGCTGAGACAGGTGCAGCTTGGCATTGGCTGGGTGCCCTGCTGGGCGTATCCGCCGTCTGGTGGATTCAACTGCTGCGAAGTCAAGGGCCTCTGACTCTTTTTCCCTTAGTTTTAGGTGTAACCGCCCTTAGCCTCTTGGCGCATGAGCTTTCACAGAAACTTGTTGCCCGCAGGTTTGGTTTACCCGCCACCTTTAAAGCGTGGGGTTCAGGCATACTTTTCAGTTGGCTTTTAGCATTGACAGGCTTGTTTTTCCCAGCGTACGGCTCAACATACATAAAGCAGCTTGACTGGCGCTACAACCCAGCAAAAGACAAAACCGGCGTAATCTTCTTTGCGGGTTCACTTGTCAGCTTGGCTTTTGCCTTCGCGTTTTGGGCTCTGTCCGTTTTAGAAAGCACTGATTTGGTGTTGTCGTTGGCAAGAGTAGGCTACAACCTCAACCTCATAATAGTAGTCTTCAACCTCTTGCCGATAAAGGCGGCAGGCGGCTTTGTATGGGACGGAAAGAAGATCCTTGAATGGAGCAAGACAGCTTGGGTCGCGCTTGCCATCGCAACAGCAGCTTTGATAGCGCTAAGCGTAATCGTTCAATTTTAACTCTCCCTCAAACGCCAAAAAGGCAAGCAAGGTTAACTAAAATTTAAGCAGCCAAGTGTTTTACTCTTTCAACGTATTTGTCCACGTCAAATTTTCTGCGTAAACCGTTTTGGTTCATGTATCTTACTTTGCCAAAGATGGGTCTTTCTTTCCAGGGGCGGTCATGTTTGCCAAAGCACCACGCTATTCCCGCGTAGCTGTTTGGGTCTCTACCGTCGAGTTCATACTTGTTGTTTAGGTAAACGGCAACTTTGAAGGCAAACTCGGGTCTTTTGCTCCACTCGATGAGTTTCTTTCCCCAGTACATACGCATGTATCCATGCATTTTTCCCGTGATTCTCATTTCGTTTTGCGCGGCGTTCCAGTAGGGGTCATGCGTTTCTGCGTTTTCCAACTCTTTTAGCCCATAGAAGTAGTCTCGGCGGTCACTTTTATGCGACAACAGCGTATGTTTTGCCCACTGTGGCAACGCAGAGAACGAGTCGTAGTTAACGTGGTAATTAACGTAGTTTGCAGCTAATTCTCGCCTCACAATTAACTCTTCAAGATATGCCTTCTTCGCTTCAGGGGAAGTTTTCGCTTCAGATATTTTTAGCGCAACGTAGACTGGGGAGATTTGTCCAAAATGGAGATAGGGACTCAAGTTAGACTGATAGTCAACTGCCGGGTTATTTCTCAACTCTAAGTATTTTGGCAATTTTTGCTCCACAAAGTTTTCAAGACATTTGGCTGCCTCGTCGCCGCCGCCTTTGAAGTAACCGGTTTTTTGCACTGACTTGTCTATGTGAAGCTTTGACTCAACTTTGCTGATGTCATCGAAGTTAACAGAATCAAACTTCATATCCGCTGAACTTCGCTTTAGCTCAATTTTCTCTATTTTTGTCATGAACTGGCTCTGTTTGCTGACGATTTTGGGTCTTAACGTTGCCGCAGAGTACTCCTCTTTCTCAGATGCCGCCTCAAGAGGTACAACTACGTTGTCTTCAACTTGAACTAGAGAGCACCTTAAGTTTTTGGCAGCAAACGCGTACCATTCCTTGAGGGTTTTCAG
>JBNVCD010000062.1:0-2311 GCA_050410875.1 Bathyarchaeia archaeon
CAAAAACATGACCACAGGCGAAGGCGGCGTCGTAACCACTGATAGCGACGAATTGGCAGAAAAATTACGAATGCTACGAACTCACGGTGAAAAATCCAAGTATTATTCAGAGATGCTTGGCTACAACTACCGTATGCCTGAGATGGAGGCAGCTATAGGACTGGTTCAACTAGAAAAATTGCCAAGTTTTGTGGCTTCGCGCCGCGCAAACGCTGAAAAACTAAGCAGGAGCCTCTCAAAAAGTAAACGCCTCAAATTACCTGTTGAGCCAAAAGGAGGCTCGCACAGCTGGTACCTTTACACAGTGAGGCTTGTCAACGGCGAAGAAAAAGAGAGAAACCGGCTTTTGGATGAAATGAAAAAGAAAGGTATAGGTGCAGAAGCGTATTACTCAAACCCCGTGCATCAGATGCCATACTACCAGAAAAGTTTTGGCGCTCGAAAACTGCCTGAAACTGAGAAGGCTGCAAAACAAGTGTTTTCACTACCTGTTCACCCACGTGTCACTGAAGAACAAATTAGCGAGATAGGGGAAACGTTACTTCAGCTTCTGGCTTAAAAACAACGCCTTTTTTGTTCTTTTTTCTCTTTTTTTAATTCTTGGCAAAATTTTTACTGTAAGAGTTAAATAGCGACTCTCACATTAGGAGAGCTTGTTTCGGAGAATCAGCGCTCATTTCTTGATGAAGAAAGGAGGAAAAGGACGTTGACTGAAGATGTTTCCCGTATAAAAGTAAAGTTCGTGATAGAGGGTTTAGGTGAAGCTGAAGGCGAACTTGTCCGTTTCTTGGCGCCCCGGACAGTTGATACCTTAGCTAGAAAACTACCTTTGGAAGGTCGAGCTGCCCTTTGGAAGGAAGAAATTTATTTTGAAATTCCAGTAAAAATGGGTGAAGAAAAAGCTAAACCGACTGTGGAAACGGGCACCATAGCATTTTGGCCTATGGGTAGTGCGCTGTGCGTGTTTTATGGTCAATCGCAGCCGTACAGCCCTGTAAGTATATTAGGTAAAATCACAAAGAACTTGGAAATTTTTAAACAGATAAAAAGTGGAACCAGAATCCGCGTTGAAGCTTTAGTAAGCCAATGAGCTTTCACGCCACAGCTCCAAAAGCCGCGTGCACTCATCTTTTACGTTGGCGTCTTGGCTTTTTTCTTTAAGAACACCTAGAAACTCTATGCGTTTTTGTATAGTGCGTTTTTCAGAGTTGCCGCCGTAGTAAATTTCTCCATCTAAATATTCTTTCATGTGATGAGCCTTCTGCACCAGAAGACTCGCAAAATCAAAAGGCTTGCAGCATCAACCGGGTTTTCAACTGCGAACTTGTTTGCCCATATGGCGGCTTCGGTTTCACGGAGCTGCGTTAAACCGTCAATCTCCTTTATCTCGCGGATATATGTACGTATGAAGTCGTAGTAGCCTGCAGTTTTCAACAACTCCAAGGCTTGACCAACTTTTTCTGTGAACAAATTTTCCCCTTTAACTGTGAGGTCATGCTTGTATCCTGCGTCTACTAGCTGTTTTGCCTTTTTCACTTCGTCTTCAGTATAAACTCTTTCAGGGTAAGTCAAGACAATGTAGCTCCTGCACTAGCAAACGCCCTTTAAGGGGAGGGCTGAAACAGTTGGGAAATCAATCGCAAGGCTTGTAAACCTTGAGATTGTGGCTTCCTGAAACCAGCTGAACTACGCCGTTTTGCTCTAGTTGCGCCAAAAATTGTTTAGCGGCACTTATGCGTACATTATATTTTGTAGCTACAGTGTAAGGCGTCAAGACAGGCATTTTCTTTATTTCGGCAACGATTTTCTCGTTTTTTGCGTCCGGAGGAATTACGCCTATAACTGTCCGCTTCTCTTTTGTTGGAGGCCCCTTTTTCTCTTTCTTTTCTTTTTGAGCGGCGGCTTCGTCGGTTTTCTCTTGCTGCTTTTCCATCTGCTTCAAGCCAAGTTTCTTTTTTCCACCCATAATTTGTCACTTTCCGCTACACTAGGAAGGCTGAGTTATTTCAATCTTATGCTTGCTTTGCCATTCTTTAATTGGCATGCCCAATTTTTTCTCCACCGCCGCTCGGTGGATGCTATTCATAGTACAGAAGGGTATTATGCGGCCGTCAGGCACAGCGTAGTGGATGACGCATCGTTGAACACGTTCCAAATCAAAGTTGTAGGGATCCATAAAATGCATAGACGACAGCAAAATTGCTTTTCTCTGCAGATCACCGAGGCTTTTGTAGTCGCCTTTTGTTAAGACGCGAAGGACATATTTGCGTAAGAAACTGAATTTCACATGTCTCACAGCGCCCAACAGTCG
>JBNVCD010000062.1:2321-4051 GCA_050410875.1 Bathyarchaeia archaeon
TAGCCCTATTTTTGTTGCCTTTAGATGCATCTTCAAACGCTTTTTTCATGGAGTTAGAGAATTTTTCTACGTTAGCGTAACGGGTGATTGGTACAATTTTGCCTTTTTCCACAAACAGGTACGTTGCCATACCGCAGTGTGGATGCGCGGTGAATTCCACGTACCGTTTATCTTGCAGGGCTCCTACGGCTTTAGAGACAGGCACCACTGTGGGTACAGGGTAAAAATCTGAGACCTTGATTTCCCCTTTTGTTTGCTCCTCGACGGCGCGCATGAAGTCAGGTATCGTTATGCGCATGTTGTCGCGTTCTTTTTGCGGTAATCTGCCGCAGAGTGAGACTGGCTGAACATTTATACATCTAACGATGTCGAAGTTTTTAGCAGCAAAATTTATGATATCCCCAAGCTGGCTGTCATTGACGCCTTTAACTAAAGTGACAACTAACACGACACTTTTTATGCCGGCCTCACGGAGGTTTTCTAGGGCCTTCAGTTTAACGTCGAGAAGGTCAACTCCGCGTATGAATTTGTAAACGTCAGAAGTTAAACCGTCAAACTGTAAATAAATTGTGCTTACGCCTGCCTCTTTAAGTTGCCTAGCATACTCCACGCTCTTTGAGATGCGAACACCGTTGGTGTTGACTTCAACGTGGCGAAAGCCAAGTTCTTTGGCTTTACGAACAAAATCGAGCAGTTCATTGCGGATAGTGGGTTCCCCGCCTGAGAACTGCAAAGCCGTGGCTGGAACAGGTTTAGTCGCGCGCAGATTCTCCAGCATAGCTGTAACCTGCTCTTTTGTTGGTTCGTAGACGTATCCTGCAGCTGCGGCGTTAGCAAAGCAAACGGGGCACGTAAGGTTGCAACGATTTGTTATGTCAATGATGGCGAGAGCCGTGTGGGATTTATGCTCCGGGCAGATGCCACAGTCAAGGGGGCACCCGTTGACTCTTTGGGTACGCGGGTTCTCTACACCGTCACCGTCGTATCTGAAGGTTTCTGCGCGTAAATACTGCTCGTAATCAGACCAGTAAAGGTCCGTGTAAGCGCCGTGTTGGGAGCACTCTTTTTTTATGTAAACTTTGCCGTTTTCCTCGTATATAGTAGCATCCAGCGCTTTGAGGCATTCAGGGCAAACGCTCTTTGTGCTTTTAATTACATTCATGATTACCACTACGTAAACGTTAGCAGCTTAAAGAGGAGCAAATGTATTAAATAATAAGTTTTCCAAACCTTTACTAAGGTGAATAAGGGGAAAACAGCCTTATGCCCATAAGCGAAAACATTCGTGAAATGCTGCGGGAAATGGGTTTGAGCGCCTACGAAATTGACGCTTACATTACGTTGCTTGGAAAGGGCCATATGACTGCTATGGAGATAAGTCACGAAGCGAATGTACCTTACAGCAAGATTTACGAGGTTTTAAATGTTCTTAAAGAGAAAGGCTGGGTAAAAAGCTCTGAAAGCCGACCGTTTAAGTATTATCCTGTATCGCCTCTTGAGGCCACAGCATTAACAAAGCAGCGTATTGAAGAAAAATTTCAAAATTGGGAACAGATGATAAACGAGGCACTGCAGCCGCTTTACGAAAAACGCGAGTTGGTAGAGCGACCTGACATTTTGATTTTACATGGGCAACAGGCGGTAGTTACCAAGCTTGAAGAGGTTCTCAAAAAAGCCACTAAAGAGCTGATGATAGCTGCGCCCCTTTTTGCGCGAGGAGTAATTGTTTC
>JBNVCD010000062.1:4072-8108 GCA_050410875.1 Bathyarchaeia archaeon
AAAGAAAAATGTTGTGGTTAAACTGATGGTAGCAGGCGGGGGAGAAGAGTGGCAGGTTTTAAGAAAAAATGCAGGCGTAAACGAGCTGAGGGTTAGGGATCACATGTTCGGAGGCGGAGTAATAGCAGACGGGAAAGAGGCCATGTTGTTTCTTGGGGAAGATAAACCCAGCCTCGTCATTTGGAGTAACCACGTTGGTTTAGTGGGGTTTGCACGGGAGTATTTCCAGTTTCTGTGGGATTCTTCGACTAAAACCAAAACTTGAAAACGTTAAACAACAAAGAAAGAAAGAGGAACTGTTTTTTTTATTTTCCCATGACTTTTTTTGCTGCAATTTCTATATCTTCAGATTTGATGGTTTTTCTTCCTGCGTGCATAGCGAAATCCAAAGCTTCTTTGGCGATTTTAACGCCCACTTCCTCCAAGGCTTTGGCAAGTTTTTTGCGGCTGCTTCACTTACTCTGTCAGCACCTGCTTTTTTACACAGCCTATGCATGGGAGCTACTGCTATTTCTAAATCGGTCATAGAGACCCTCGGTGGCTTCTTTTTCTTTTTAAAGCCATATTTAACCTTTATTGTCCGTTATTTTTTTAATTTGACGGTTAACTTGACTTAGCTGGAAAAAGAAAATTTTAAACCGAGCTGTTAGTTATATGGCGGGCAGGTGTCTTTCGATTGCGGTTAATTGACGCACATATTCATCTTTCAGACAAGGAATACAGAGGGCACATTGACGAACTCGTAAATAATGCTAAATCTGCAAACGTGGTTGCTTTAGTTTCAAACGCAATGGATTTTGAAAGCAGTGTCGAAGCACTGGATCTGGCAGAGAAGCATCCTGAACTGATTTACGTGGCGTTAGGGATTCACCCGTGGAATGTAAACGTACTTAAACCAAACGAGTTGGATGAAACACTAACCTTAATCGAAAAACAGCGACACAGGAAATCAGTAGTCGCCATCGGCGAAATTGGTTTAGACTGCAAATACGAAGCCGTCTGGGAAAAACAACTCGCCGTATTTGACAAAATGCTGCGAACAGCAGAAAAATTTTCTTTGCCGGCTATTATTCATTCTCGCGGTACAACGGAGTTCATAGTGGACATGTTGCCCTCTTACAATTTAAAGAGAGTTCTACTACACTGGTTTAGTCACCCCCTTAGCGCACTTAAAAAAGCCATAGATCACGGCTACTACATTACAGAAGGTCCGCCGGTGGTGTATTCCAACGGTATTCGCGAAGTTGTGATGCAAACACCGTTGACTAATTTGTTGACGGAGACCGATGGGCCGGTGCTCTTCCGCAAGTCGCCGTTTAACGGTCAAATGACCAAACCCTCCTTCATAAAGGAGGTTGTGCAAGCAGTCGCAGAAATAAAAAAATTGAGTGTAGAAGAAGCAGCAAGCCAGATTGCACAAAACTTTGAAGCGTTCTTCAATCTCAAAATTGGCAAATAAGCGGGGAAGCTGGCTTTCCAAAGGGTTATTGACAAGGCGTAAACTTAAATTGAGCCTCGCTTCTATTGAAAGGTGCTTTTGCGCTTTCAAAGCGCCAAAGGAATAAGCAAAATCGTTAGTCCTATGTAGTATGGAGGAATCAACGTGGGAAAAGTAAAGACGGAACAAATAAAACATTTAGCGAAAGAACTCATCGCAAAGTACCCCACCAAGTTCACCACGAACTTTGACGACAACAAGCGCATGGTGGATGAACTCACGGAGGGCACCACAACTAGAGTGCGAAACCAAGTAGCCGGCTACATCACACGCACAGTAACACTTGCTCAACATGGCACGGTGCTCGAAGAAGACGTTCTTGAAGAAGAAACCAGCGAAGAATAAATGAATGACTAACTGGTCTCTGAAAAATGATGGATACGTACAGGCGCGGCTGGGCTCTAAGGTACCTCCGTGAAGCCAAAGCGGAATTGGAGGCAGCGCGGAAAATACCCTACATGGCGCCAAGTCTGATGGTGGAGGCGATACGCAAAGCTCGAAACGCAATTTACTATAGCATAGGCGAGCCTGCGTTTATAGAAATTCTCATCCGTGAAGAGTTAGGGAAACCTAAACCTCAAAACGACGCGATTCTAAGGTTTTTGATTGAAATTGAAGAAACAGTGCAGCAACTTGGGCAAATTGAAGAAGTAAACGGCGACGCCATGATGAAACAGGCAGACACGTTTGTTCAAGTTGCTTCCGAGTTTGTCGAAACTCTTACAGGGGAAAAACTTGTAAACTAAGGTTCCCCTGCGATACGGCAGGCAACAACGATTTTTATTAGCCTGCACTTACAACTTGGATTTACATTAAAACATTAAAAAGGTCAACTCTGTGAAAGAAATAAAAAACATGGATGTTTTAGTGGAAAATGGCGAAACTGACCTAACAAAAAAAGCGCGGAAGATAGCTCTGCAAAGCATTCAAGCCGCCTTGAACGCTGTTGACCCTCAAAAGCTACTTCGCAACAAACTTGTGCTAAAAGAGTCAACCTTGCACGTTGACCAGTTGACTTTTGACTTGGAAAAACTCGGAAATATCTATGTGGTTGGCGGAGGAAAAGCCAGCGGATCCATGGCGGAAGCACTAGAAGACATTTTAGGCGGCTACATCAAAGCAGGCGTGGTTAATGTCCCCCATGGGGATCAAAGCAAAACCATCAGAATCAAACTGCACAAAGCTAGTCACCCCATTCCAGATCAAGCAGGCGTAGAGGGCGCTAAGCAGATGGTTAAAATTGCTCATAAAGCGGGAAAAGATGATTTACTTATCTGTTTGATTTCTGGTGGCGGCTCTAGCCTTATGCCTTTGCCCCGTGAAGGAGTCACATTAGAGGATGAAAGGCAACTTACAGAAATTCTCTTAAAAAGCGGCGCCGCAATCAACGAAGTGAACGTTGTGCGGAAGCATATTTCAGACTTTAAAGGAGGTTTACTGGCTAAACACGCTTACCCCGCCACTGTTCTAAACCTGATACTTTCCGATGTTGTAGGCGACGATTTAGCCTCCGTTGCTTCAGGACCCACGGTGCCAGATCCATCAACGTTTACTGATGCAAAGCGCGTCTTAGAAAAATATGGTGTATGGGAGCTCACTCCGCCTTCAATCCGTAAAATTTTATCTGAAGGAGCGCAAGGCAAGGTTGCAGATACACCAAAAAACGGAGACCCTGTTTTCGATAAAGTTCACAACGTAATTGTTGGGAACAACCGTATTGCATGCAGCGCCGCTGTCGACCAGTTGAAAGCTGAAGGGGCAAATACACTTTGGTTGACATCTATGTTAGAAGGAGAAGCACGGTACGCAGGCACCGTGATAGCGTCCATTTGCCGAGAGATTTTTGTTTCAGGTAACCCTCTGCGTCGACCTGTAGGGATAGTTTTGGGGGGAGAAACAACTGTGAAGGTTGCTGGGTCAGGGGTTGGAGGTCGGAATCAAGAATTAACTTTGGCTGCAGCGCTAAAGTTGAATGGGTTAGAGGCATGTACCATTGCTTCCTTGAGTACTGATGGAGTAGATGGGCCAACCGACGCTGCGGGTGCAATTGCAGATGGGTACACTTTGAAGCGGGCAGAACAAGCAAGTTTAGATGCTGAGAGATTCTTGGCTAATAACGATTCCTACTCGTTCTTCCAAAATTTGGACGACCTTATCTTTACGGGTCAAACAGGCACAAACGTTAATGATGTATCAGTGGTTGTGATTCTTTAGAGGTGAAAAACAGATGGCCATAATTTTGAAGTTTATAGGTGCCTTAAGGCGAGACGCGGGAAAAGCACAGATTAAATTGGAATTCAAAAAAGACGTCTCGCTACTTGAGTTAGTTAATAGCTTGACTATGGAGTTGCCTAGGCTGCGGCTTAGTTTGCTTGATGAACAATTGGATCCTCCTAAGTCTAAGGCGTTGATTCTTGTTAACGGCAAAGAAATCAGCGTGTTGAATGGTCTGGCGACGAAGGTGAAAGACGGAGACGAAGTTGTTTTTGTTCCAGTTGTACACGGCGGCTAGATTTAGCTGGCGCTTTATTTATCGAC
>JBNVCD010000063.1:0-3843 GCA_050410875.1 Bathyarchaeia archaeon
TTACTGGAGTTGGAGCAGGTGACCTTGAAAAGTTTAACTGAAGCATTACGGTACTGGGCTACTCTGTTGCCTCTGAAGGAAAGATGGTCTGACTTGGCTGTAGCTGAGGTTGAAGCAGGCGTAGTTACTCGCGGCGAATTGGTTGATCAACGTATTTTGCGTGATGAGGCTTTCAGCACCGAGTTGGAGCGTTGCTGGCATCAACTCAAAGATAAAGTTCAACATCAAGGTGTAGGCGGTAAAATGCTCTATATGGACTTTGTTGGCGCTGATACATATGAGGAAACAGTGCATCGGGCATATTTAACGAGTTTTCTGGTCACATATGGCTATGCGACTTTAGAGTTGGTACCTCTGGAAGAAGAAATCTTCATAAAGCCTCTGGATAAACCCATAGCGAAATTAGGTCAGCAAGCAGTTTCTGTGCCCATATCTTTGTCGTTTGATGAGTGGCAACAGTGGAAGCGGAGGAGAAAAGCATGAGCGTTGGGAAACGTAAGGGTGTTTATGCAGCGAAGATGAAGCAAGCAGTTCATCTGCTGTTTTTCCGAAGCCACAAAAAACCTGGTGTGAAAGGCTGGGAACTGCGCACAAGCGTCGGTTCAGACTACCCGCAAGTGTTGGAAGTGCTAGATGACTATTTGAAATCGCTGGATTTACAGGTGAAAACTGTTTTTGAAGGGGAACCGCCAGAAAAACCAACACTAGATGAACTTGACAAAGCACGGTTTTACGTGGTTTTACGTGGTGAGTTACCACCCAAAGAAACCAAAATGATCGGTTGGCGCATTGACGATTTGGCAGGTTTAGCAATCACAATTGCATTTATAATGAGCAAGAAGGGTCAAGCTCCGCGAAGAGACGTTGAAAAACTTTTAAACGAAAAATTACCAGGCTGGAAAGTCGACTTGAACATAGACCGATACATCCGCTATGGCTACATCCAGCAGGATAATGAAAACTTGTATTTAGATTGGCGAACCCGCGCAGAAGTTGACCAGAAAGCTCTGTTAGACGCCTTGCTAAAAATGGGTGAAGAAGACGCCGCGAAAACTCCTGACGAAAATTTCCCCTCTTCAAATGGGCTCTCATCTGAAGATTCAGACGCTGACGAAGAATCAACCGTAGACTCCTGAAATCATTCATAACTGCTTATACAACCGCGCTTTCTGTGACACCGATTTATGCCTGCTGTCCTACGTGTGCATCTTTGACAGGTTGCCACAACTAACCAACCACAAAATCTTACGTGTATGTGTCGTGTCTGCTGATTTTTCTAACGAAAGCTATACACGCTAAAAGTTGGCTTTTCTGTTTCGTTTTGTTTAAATATGAGTGTTGTGACTCTAACTGTGCAAGAGGATATATAAGAATGGGTTCAAAGTCTCCAAGAGGCGAATTCGCCGCCAGAAAACTCCAAAAGAAACGCGGAAACTTCCGCTGGAGCGACAGGTACTATAACCGGCGCATGCTCATGCTCGACGAAAAAGTTGACCCTCTGCAGGGGGCTCCTCAATCGCGAGGTATCGTTTTAGAGAAAGTAGGCGTCGAATCCAAGCAACCTAACAGCGCCATCCGCAAATGCGTACGCACCCAACTTATCAAAAATGGGCGCGTCATCTCAGCGTTCCTACCGGGAGACGGCGCACTCAACGTTGTAGATGAACACGACGAAGTTGTTGTCGAAGGTATCGGTGGCACTAGAGGCGGTGCCATGGGAGACATCCCCGGCGTCCGCTGGAAAGTCGTTATGGTTAACGGTGTAAGCCTAAACGAGTTAGTTTACGGCAGAAAACAAAAACCTGCACGGTGAGCTAAATGAGCAACGCAACCACAACAACTGAACCTACACCATCAGGGTCACAGGCTGAAATTAAACTTTTCCAGAAATGGAGCTTCAAAGAAATCAAAGTTAACGACCTTGGTTTGCAACGCTATCTGAATTTGACCCCTATGGTTGCCCCTCACAGCATGGGCAGACATGAACACCAAAGGTTCCGAAAAGCCAACGTTAACATTGTCGAGCGACTCATAAACAACCTTATGCGTCCGGGCAAAAACGGCGGCAAAAAAGCCAAAGCTGCAAACATCGTCAAACAAGCCTTTGAAATCATTAATTTACGTACAGGCAAAAACCCCATAGAAGTTCTAGTTCGCGCCGTAGAAAACAGCGCTCCATGCGAAGACACCACACGCATCAGCTACGGTGGCGTGGTCTACCACCTATCCGTAGACGTTGCACCCCAACGCAGAATTGACCTTGCCATCCGACACATAACCGCAGGCGCACGAGCCGCATCAGCCAACAATCCACGTTCAATTGCTGAATGCCTCGCTGAAGAATTGATCTTAGCAGCTAACAACGACATCAAAAGCGCAGGCGTCTCCAAGCGAAACGAAATTGAACGCGTGGCGCAGTCAAGCAGGTAATTTTTCTTTTTCAAATTTTTACTTCGTATGTATCTCGACGATGTCGCCGTCCTCTAACACAAAACTTAACCCTGCCTTCTGCGGGCTGAAGGGCAACCGTTTAGCCCACACCCTTGCAAAAGCAAAGTTCTCCACAAATTCACCGTGAATGTTTTTCGCTAAATCCTGTAGTGTGGCACCTCGCTTCAAAGTAAACGGGTTTGAACTGGGGCTTTTGCTACTTGGTTCTTTGGTGTAAACACGGATAATATCCATAGTTTTGAAAAGCTCTTCCCCTAACCGCTCCAACCCAACTCTTTTTTCGCAGGAAACCGCAATTATTGGCAGTTTACCTTTGACGTAATCTTGCAGGCGCTTCAAGTTCGCTTCTGCCCCTTCCAAGTCAATCTTGTTTGCCACGATGAGTGCAGGCTTGTAGGTTGTGCTCTCGAAAATGGCGTCTTCCACATCATCTAAGGTGACTTCTCCAGTGATTTTGACGATGGCGTCGTTAATTCGGTAACTCCGAAGTAACTCCTCCACCTCACGCATAGTAGTGTCAACAAGTTTGCCTAACAGAATGATTCGCAGCGCCACACCCGCATGTTTTCGATCAATATCCACGCGACCCTTTGGTCTGCTGACAAGTATACGGGCTTTTTCAAGTTCTCCCAAAATGAGGTCAATTTGCGAGAGGGGGTCGTAGGACAAATCCACCATAAGAATCAAGCCGTCTGCGTTCCGCGCTGACCCCAGCGTCACCATCCCCCAGGCTTTGCCGTCCGCTGAACCCTCCAGCATGGCGGGGGCTTCCACAATTTGAAACCGTATATCTTTATAGTTCATAATGCTGGGCACTGGTTCCCGTGACGTGTACGGATTAGGTGAAACCTCCACTTTGGCGTTTGTCACCGCTGCTAACAAGCTGCTTTTGCCTACGTTTGTCATGCCTAAAAGAGCAATTTGAGCCGCCCCCTCTTTTTCTACAAATAACTTTGGGCCTCCACTGCCACGTCCTGTGCCTTTTTTCTTTTTTTCTTCAAGCTCTTTACGGAGGATAGCCATCTTCTTCTTGATTTGCCCACGAAGTTTCAGTGTACCTTTATGCTGAGGAACTGTAGCTAAAAATTCTTGGTACTTCTGCAGTTTCAATTTTGGATCATGGGTTGCTTCTACTTCAGCCCATTTGTCTTTAGCTTCAGGAGGCAGATTCGTCGGCATAGCTATTTCAAGCTACATAATCTACAACAACGTCTTTAATACGATTTCTAATCTGCCCCTCATTTCAATAAGGCAGTTTTCTCGCAGGGAGCTTTTCCCTCCAACTGTGAGAGTTTTTAAAGGGGTATAAATGGGAAAGCTGTATGACAAACTTAAAATAATTGGAAGAACTGATGTGTAACCGAAACCACTACAATTTAAGGAAAAATCTAA
>JBNVCD010000063.1:3853-6540 GCA_050410875.1 Bathyarchaeia archaeon
AATAAGAGGAATGAAAAATGAGCAAGAGCGAAAAGCCACACATAAACCTCATCATCATGGGTCACGTTGACCACGGAAAATCAACCACTACAGGGCACTTGCTGTACCAAGCTGGAGCAATTGACCAACGAACCATCGACGCATACCAAGAAGAAGCCGAAAAGATGGGCAAAGGAACCTTCAAATTCGCATGGGTTCTCGACAACCTCAAAGAAGAACGCGAAAGAGGCGTAACCATTGACCTTCGATTCCTGAAATTCGAAACCAAAAAATACTACTACACAGTCATCGACGCGCCAGGACACCGAGACTTCGTCAAAAACATGATTACAGGTGCAAGCCAAGCTGACGCCTGTGTACTCTTCTGCTCTGCCAAGAAAGGCGAGTTTGAAGCTGGCATCGGCCCAGGCGGACAAACACGCGAACACGCGTTTTTGGCTTTTACATTAGGCATCCGTCAAGCAGTTGTTGCTGTTAACAAGATGGATGACACAACCGTCAACTATAGCAAAGAGCGATACGAAGAAATCAAGAATGAAGTCACCAGAATGCTAAAGATGGTGGGCTTTAAGACTGAAAAAATCAACTTTGTCCCTGTATCCGGCTGGACAGGCGAAAACCTAACCAAGAAAAGCGACAAAATGCCCTGGTACACTGGTCCCACCTTAATTGAAGCACTAGACCTGCTTGAAGTTCCACCGAAACCAACAAACAAACCACTCAGAATTCCAATTCAAGACGTCTACAGCATCACAGGCATCGGCACTGTCCCCGTCGGTAGAGTTGAAACAGGTACACTCAAACCAGGACAAAACATAGTATTCATGCCCAGCAACAAAACAGGCGAAGTCAAATCAATCGAAATGCACCACACCATGATTCCAGTGGCTGAACCAGGCGACAACATCGGCATGAACGTCAGAGGCGTAGCTAAAACTGATATCCACCGCGGAGACGTCGCAGGCACAGTTGACAACCCACCAACAGTCGCAAAAGAATTCATTGGGCAAATCATCGTCATATACCACCCCACCGCAATTGCCGCAGGATACACCCCAGTCCTCCACTACCACACAGGTCAAATCGCATGCCGCTTCACTCAACTGCTAAAGAAAATCGACCCACGTACAGGTCAAGTGACTGAGGAGAATCCAAGCTTCATCAAAACAGGCGATGCTGCTTGGGTCAGAATGGAACCTCTACACCCCATCGCTATCGAGACGTACCTAGACTTCCCAGAACTTGGCCGCTTCGCAATCCGAGACATGGGCACAACAGTCGCGGCAGGCGTTGTCAAAGAAATCACAAAGAAAGGCCCATAACCCCCCTTTTCTCTATTTTTTGTTTATTTACGCTCTTGTTTTCTTATGCCTCTAATGCCAACTGTGCTATTTGATAATCTAGTTTTAGATTTTTCAACTCAAAAGTTCGCTAACACCCACAATATTATGAAATATTCACGGGTGCAGTCGTTGCGCTGATTGGATGGGTTGTTTATTTTTACGCAACATTTTGATCTATAAAAGCCAAAGCGCACTTTGCCCTTATCTAGCCAAACGCTTCTTTCACCAAAGAAGTGAGCGTCTTTCTATAGGCGAAGTAATAGGCAACCTTTTAAGTTATGAACAGCCTATTTCTGCTTAGTTGCATCAACCCACGGCAGGAGAAAGTGCACAGTGGAAATTAGCCGAAAAAAACTGCGAGACGAAGTTCTTGATCGCATAAAATACGTCAAGACCTGTGTTATGGCCAGAGAACTCTGCCTTATAGTGCGCACAAACCGCGCAGTTTTGGAGCCAAAAGATGTCCAAGACATATGCAAGTACATCGCAGGACTCTGCAAAGAAGAAGGCTGCACGGAACCCAGCGGGCTATGCTTGAAAGCGGCAGCCGCATTAGGCTCAAAAGACGAAAAAAAGTATCTAGAGCTTTGTGCCCAAAGCTGCATGAAATGTGGCGAGGCGAGGCGACCTACTCCAAAAAGAGAGGCTTACGTAGCGTAGAAAAGCTATATAGAACCCCTAAAAATAACCGCTATACCCTGTAGATGGAGGATAAAAACTTGTTTATTGCGCCTTTCGTTCCAAGTCCTCTCCCGGTCATCAAACATATGCTAGAAATGGCAAAGTTGCAGCCAAACGAGGTTCTTTTTGACCTTGGCGCAGGCGATGGGCGCGCCGTTATTATGGCTGCAAAAACCTTCGGCGCCCGCGCGGTAGGTGTAGAAATGCGTGAAGACTTGGCAAAACGCGCCATGAACGTTATCCAGGAAAGCGGTTTAAGCGACCGCGTCACAATCGTGAACGGCGATATTTTTAAAGTGGATTTAACCCCTGCAGACGTAGTTTTCCTATACTTAACCACAAGCGCCAACGAAAAAATAAAACCGAAAATGGAAAATGAACTTAAAGTAGGTGCCCGTGTTGTTTCGCACGATTATGAAGTTGTAGGGTGGAAACCAGAAAAAGTAGAAAATTTCATAGACAACTCGGGGGCTTACCCGTCTCATACAATCTATCTCTACCGTAAACAATAACCGTAGTTTTGAAAAAGAGTTTTTAGCTTGTTTTTTGTGAACTCCGTTTGCTATGCTAAACTTTGTTCCTTGGCGCCATATAGCTAAATGGCAATGCATAGGTTGCGGTAACTGCTGTAAACTCTACAGTGTTGTCCTAAACTTTCCTGAA
>JBNVCD010000063.1:6550-7983 GCA_050410875.1 Bathyarchaeia archaeon
GCTTTTCGGTGCAGAGAAAACAGTGATTGGTTTAAACAAATTCTTCATAAAAAGAATCGGTGACGGCTCCTGCGCCTTCCTCTGTAATCTGGCGGGAACATATCTTTGCGGGCTGCAAAACATGAAACCTGTTGCTTGCAAACTTTGGCCTTTCAAAATCTTAGCTGAACCAAAATATGGGAATCCAAACCAAGCAGCATTCAACCATAGAGGTAAAAAACTGTTTATCTACGCAGACACTATGTGCCAAGGGCTCCGTTACGGCGCTCCCTGTTGGGAGTTCACTTCCCTGGTCTTACCGGAATTTGCCGATTTAGCATTAGGAAACTGTAGAACCCAGCGTAACACAACACGAGCTGCATCAATCAGAGCCAGACGATTTAACATGTAGCAAAGTTTCATTTATGATATGGGCGCGTTTTCTGTCTCTTCAAAACTTAGTTCTTTAACTCGCGTTTCAATGAACTCGGCGACCCGTTCTTCGTCAAATCGCCTTTCTGCCTTCTGCTTTTTCAGCTGTTCTGCTATTGTGGCAAGTAACTTCTCCACGTCAAAGGGTTTCATGATGTAGGCATCTGGCATTTTTGTTTACGGCAGTTACAGCGTTTTGCAGCGTAGGATAACCAGTCACTATTATTTTTCGGATTTTTGGTGTAGTGTCATGGATTCTGCTGAGTAGTTCTGTGCCTTCCATATCAGGTAACCGGATGTCTATAAGCATCAAATCGTAATGCTCAGTTTCACTTTTTCTTATGGCTTCGCTGCCTGAACTTGCAACATCAACACTGTAGCCTTTATCTTGAAGTATAGCAGCTACGACTTGTGTTATGTTCTCGTCATCATCAATTACGAGGATCCGAGCTTGTTCACCCATATGTTTCTCACTGCCCTGCAGTTTACTTTAACAATTACCCATTTAACTTATGTGAATTTATACTATTTATTATGCAATTGTATTTGATTAAACGTGAAAGCTTAAACCCAGTCAACTCGTAAACACTATTGGAGTCTCAACTTTGGATGAGCTGATGGAGTTTGTTTGTAAACGTTGCGGTGTGTGCTGCAGAAATTTGCTGGAAACAAAAGATGGCATCCAGAGAGGTCTCCCTCTCACCGATAAAGAGACAGCCCTGTTCCCACAAGAGCTTGTTTCCCCCAAACTCGCTATTGGAGTAGCAGAGCCAAAGGTAGTTATTTTATATCAGTTGAATGTTAATGTTTGCCCATACATAAATAGCCAAAACGCTTGCGTGAAATATGAAAAACGCCCTTTAATGTGCCAGTCTTTTCCTGTTGTAGCAGGTGACTTATCGAACAGGTGTACCGTTTTTAGTTACAGACTAAAAGGAGTTTCATACAGTGACTCTTACTCAATGGAAAAACAGTTGGCTGCAAGCGTTAAATTCACACTTTACCTGGGCAACCGCGTCAAA
>JBNVCD010000064.1:0-7209 GCA_050410875.1 Bathyarchaeia archaeon
CCTGTTGGGAGTAGGGCGAAGTGGATGCCGCCGTGTGTGCGTGCGGTTGCTTTCCAGTAGAGCATGAGGTTTGTGATTTCTTTGGTGTCGTAGGTTGAGAGTAAGTGTCCTAGTTCGATGGTTGTCCAGTGGCCTTGTTTGGTTTTTGTTTGGAGGTCTGTTTTTAGGGTGTTTAGTTGGGGGGTGAGTTTTAGGGTGTTTTTTTCTGTGAGGTGTTTTGGGTAGAGTTGGGTTAGTTGTTGTAGGTCTGGGGTTTGCATGGATATGAATTTCCAGTTTTGGCTGTTTACTGCGTCTTTTATGGTCCAGTTGTATTGTTCCATTTGCTGTTGGATGTCTACGCTGAGGGTTTCGGCGATGTAGTAGGCGGTTTTTCCGTTTTCGAGGGTGTGGTTGTAGAGGATTTGCTGGGTGAAGACGTCGTGGTTGCTGCCTACTTCGCCGCATATGAGGATGACGCTGTGGTCAGGTATGCCCCCGCCCAGTGCGGCGTCTACGCCTGAGATGCCTGTACTGACAATCTGCGGCTCTGTGGGCTCTGTTTGTGTCATGAGCTGCTCCTGCGGCGCCTCAGCTATGCTGGGGGCGCGTGGAGGCTGCGGCTCGCTGATTTTTGGCAGCGGCGGCGTCTCCTCTTTGGGTTCGTAGCGTGCGAAGGTTTCTTCGATCACGTCACGCGTCCGCTTCTTCTGCGCTGCATCGGAGTTTTTGCTCATGACACGTTAAACCTGCCTGACAGTTTACCCTTAAACTTTTTTAATCAAAGAAAATTTTTCAAGAAACTTTGGATTCTCTTTTTTGTTGTGTTTGTCGTTTGTCGTGTTAGCGCATAAAGTGAGAAAGAAAAGAGTCGGGGCGACGCATCCGAGTTTTTTTTTGAAACTTTTCTTCTTCATCTGTCGTCGCCTCGTGCCCTTTTTTCTTTGCTGCCGACCTGCCTTTTCTGCTTAGGGGTTGTTAGCTAAAGCTGGCTGGTGTGTAGTATGTGCCTTCCATGGTGAAGCCTGTTGAAGTCACAATGCGCACAACGTACGCCGTGTTCTCAGACAACACATCCTTAAATGTGACGGCTACTATTGCACCTGTGTTTGGAAGTGCTAAGCCACCTGACTTATACTCAGGCCAATCTCCGGCGTCGATAGTGCTGTTGGTGAAACCGATTTGTTTGAGTTGTCCTGCGGGAACCACGACGTTAACGTCTGATTTGCTGACGATTACTTTGTCGCCTTGCAGTAGCAGGAATGTCTGTATAGTAGCAGGTACTGTGCCTATGTTTCGGGCGGCAACCAGAACAGCTGTCTCATTTGTTCTTGTTCCGTTTTGGCCGAATAGGACGTAGTCTATTTTTATGCTTGTTTGGGATTGTTGGGATTGGTTGGCTGCCATGCTCATGGTCCATGTGTAGGTTACGACTGCGGCTGCTACGGCTATTGCTACGAGTAGTAGTGTGGCTATGATTGGGCTGACTGCGCGCCGATTCATTCGCATAAGTTTTTGCATTTTTGTTTTTTTCCTCCATTTTTTTGTTTGGTGTATTTTATTGTGGCGGTTGCACTTAAGTGTGGTTCCGATGCGGGTGTACGCTTTTTAGCTTGCTTTTGTACTACACTTAATCTACAAGAGGGAAAAGCCGAAAAAATCTACAAAAACAAGCAAACTTCCAGCAACCACAAAACCGAAAATTGACAGAAACATGCCACACGCCAGCAGGCGTAAACGTCAACGCACCCGCTGCTTTTCCCGCCGTTTCAGCTGCAAAGCAACAAAAAACGCCGTCTGCCCATGCAAACAAGCGGCGTCACGCTTATGCAGCAGGCGATGCAGCGGCGCCAACTATGCAACAACCATATAAACACATACTGCACAAGTAAACACTATGAGAGGTCCAGCATGAGTCAACGGGTACCCACGGGCATAAAAGGGTTCGACGAGCTAGTCGAAGGCGGCTTCCCAAGCGAAAGCCTCATCCTCATGGCAGGCGAACCCGGCGCGGGAAAAACCACCTTCTCCGCCCAGTTCCTCTACGACGGCGCAACCAAATTCGGCGAACGCGGCGTCTACGTGTGCTTTGCAGAAACAAAAAAAGCGCTCCTACGCAACATGCTCCGCTTCAACTGGGACTTTGAACGGCTAGAAATAGAGCGCCGATGCCTCGTCTTAGACCTCTCCACCTCAAAAGAAGCAGGCATCCAAAACAACCTCGACATCATGCTACGCGAAGTCACAAACCTCAAAGCCAAACGCCTCGTCATAGACTCCTTCACATCCATGTCCATGGCCATGCGCGAAAGCATAGAAATCCGCCACCTCGCACACCTACTCTACAAGTTCCTCCAAAGCGTAGGCTGCACAACCATCATGATCTCCGACACCCCATGGGGCTCCAAAAAAATCGGCTCAGGCATCGAAGAATTCATAGCCGACGGCATCATCCTCATGCACACCTACTTCAACAAAACCGGCGAACTCAACCGCAAACTCCGCATCATCAAAATGCGAAACACCCAACACTCACTAATGACCCACAAATACCACATCTCACCCACAGGCATCACCATCACACCAACCCAAACAACAAAACAAAAAGGAGAAACAAAACATGCCTAAAATCAAATCAGAAACCAAAAACTCCATCATCTACCTCCGCATAACCAACAACATCAAAAACCTCATCACCTACCAAGCAACCCAAGAAGGCATCACCCCCTCAGAATGGCTCAGAAAACTCATAATCAAAGAACTCCGAGAACGCAACGCCCTCACAACAGCATTCACAGTCCCCAAACTACCAAACCAACCAACAGACCAACAACAATAAAAACAAAAAAACAGCAGCAAAAAACAGCAGCAAGTGCGCCTTCAACAATCAATCAAACTCTTGTTCCTTCTTGTCGCACCTTAACTTACTCTTCAGAACTAAAAAAAAATAAATCAGCAGCCACCCAGCCAGCCAAGAGGCATCAATTTTCCCCAACCGACCCTTCAACTAGCTAAACAATTCTCCACAGTTAACCCCCCCTTTCCTTAGGCGAACCAACACCATCTCCCGGGCTAAAGCCCTAGCACGCTAAGGCACAACCTGAACCACCGTAGCGCAATACGCAGACGTAATCGACGGCGAAAAACCAGGATAATAAGCCGTAATCGCCAAAACATAAAGCGTAGTCGACGAAACCGCAGGCGTCACCGCACTAAACTGGTACACCAGATAACTACCCGCACCCAAAGTCGCAGACGACGACTCCACCGTAATCTTCCAAGACCCATCATTCTGCTGCGTTATCTGCTGAGACGTAAAATTCCACCCGCTCTGAACAGCAGCAGACACGTTACTCCAACCACTAGGCACAAGCAAAAGCAAATTAACCTTAGACGTCAAAGCATTCGAAGAAGCGCTATTATAAATCACCACGTTAAAGGTTCGATTCGCAGAAGCAGGCACACCCGCAAGACTGTACTGCTTATCCGTTAAGGGGCTACTTGGCGTCCGAGTAAGATACAAACTGATAGCCGGGTAATCTTTAAACGCTGAAGTGGAAAAAGTCTTAAGGAATTTACCCTCAGTAGTTATCGCCTCAACGGTAATCCCCGTCTCAATCACCAACGTGTTACCACTGCTTATCGCTATGGCAAACGTAAAGTTATACGTTGAAAAAGGCGGAATCGTTATAGGCGCCCCCGCGCGGCTAGCCTCCCAAAACACGCCCGAATACACCCCTGAACTTCTCAACGAATACCACCCGCTCGCAGGATTCACAGCCACCAACGAGTTCACGTCAAAAATATCCATAGACGTAGACAAAACCGCTACAGAGTAAACCGTAATAGAACGATTATACGGGTTAGCTAAAGCCACACCCCAATAGGTAAGTACACCCGCAGTTGAATCAAGAAGCGCAGGTATGCTGCCAAACGCATCCAAATTCACCAGAGGCATAGACGTAACCTCCACAGAAACCTGCAGCGACGCCGCATAAATCGTCGTAGTAACATAATTGCCCACAGGCGCACCCACAAACGAACCATTCAAAGTAGAACTCAAACCTGAACCCGTCACCCTGTAAACATAAACAAAGCAAACCGAACTCCCAGCAGCCAGCAACTCCACCCTCGAAGGCGTAGGCCCCTCCAGCAACTCCAAACTCGGAGCCGGACTCACACTCATCGTCGGCTCCAAATCGTAAATGTTGTTTCCTGAAGTGTCATTGTTAGTCACACAAAAAACCACCGTCACATTATTTCCAATATAATTAGTGGAACTCGCCATTATGCTAAGCCGCGCCTTACCTGAAGCGCCTCCCCCACCGCTATAACTCGCCGCAATGTTATAGCTTGCAATGTTCCCCCGCTCAGTAACCACCCGCACCGCATAATCCTTACCCCTCGCCAACGTCAAAGCCGTAACGTTGCTCACCGACATGCCCGGCGTAATGTAAAGATTCGAAAAGTTAAAATAAAAATGCTCATTAGCCGTCTGGTTAATCACCCACAACCGCACCAGCTTAGCCGTAACCGACCCCTGATGAGTCACGTTTACAACCAACCGCCCCTCCGGGTTCAAGTAAGCCGCCGTTATCACAACATGCTCCTGAAACCGCTCCGTATCCAAAAGCTGCATCCTCTGCTGAATCTGGTAAACCTCAGTGAGAAACGCCGCCATCAAAACAATCAAACTAAGAAACAAAACAGCGCCTATCGCCGTCGCCTGCCCACGCCTCGAACGCCTAAAACAAAGCCAAGCCTTCAGCAAGAAACCTCCTTGCCAAATGCACTCAACAAACCGCAGCCACTCCAACAGCGTGTTCTACTCGACATCATAAAGTAATTAGCCCCATAGCATTAATAAAACTAATTCCGCAAACCGCACGCCTACCGCAGGAGCACCACGGGGAAGAAAGCAAAAAAGAAAACCACCGTGGCAAGCAACTGGATAACCAACGCTGCCCTCTTTATTTTATCTGGCAGCGGCAGGCTACGCCAAAAGAACGGAATCCCCAAAGCCAAAGCAGGAACCGTATAAATAAAGTAATAGTTAAACGTCATGCGCTGCACAAACAACCCAAACAGTAGCCACGGCAAATACGTCGCCGTCACCCAAGAAACATAAAACAAAGACAACTCAACGCTGCGCCTCTTTGAAAGACTCCATAATGCGACAGCCAACGTGGGCACCAGCATGTACGCCACCGTCGGCGTCACCTGCGACACGTAATCCACCGTAACCTTAGAAACGTTATCCGCCGTCACCGCCACCGAAAAGTAATGCGGCGAGTTGAACACGTCGCCAATTGGCAGTATCCACGACCACGGCGGCCTATAATTCGCCTCAGTAGTGTTAATGGTCGGCGCTAAACCTGAAAAGTACCCAAACGCAAACAGCAAATGCTCAACAGGATTACTAATGTAGTTAGACACCGTGTAATTAGACGTAGACGTTATCGTCGTCAAAGTGGCGCCACCCGCGTCTACAACAATGTTCTCGTTTATGTTCTGCACAAGAACCGTCGACGTCGACGGCTTATACACCACATCGTAAATCCACAGGCCTCCCCCGCCAACTAAAACTAGCACCAAAAAGAAGGAGCCAAACTTGCGGGCATTTGCTCTGTTCAGGTGCTTCTTTAAGGAGAGATGCGTCAACACGTGATAAATCAAAACGGCGCCTATGAAAAGCAACGCCAACTCCTTCATCAGAAACGCCACGCCGAAAGCCACAGCAGACCACTTGTAGCGGCCAGCAAAATACAACTCAATGCCCAAGAGCCCAAACAAAATCGCAGGCAAATCCAAAATAAAAATCGAACCGTTAACAAAATACATCACGTCAAACGCAAGAAACGCCGTCGCCAACAACGCGTACCTGCCCTCTAAAAACCGGCGCGCAACCAAATAGAACACGTAAAGCGACAAAACCGACATAACCACTATCGGCAGCCTCCACGCCAACCAGTAATTCCCAAAAACCGCAATAGACAACGCCACAACAACCTTCGCCAAAGGCGTATGCTCAGCGTTAGCCGCCTCCAAACGCAGCGTCTTCAACGCCGCAGGAACATAATGCGCCTCGTCAAAAACGTAGCCGTCAGACGGCGTAGACATAATGAGGAAATGCAGCGCCAAAACCAGCAAAAGCAAATGACCCACATTAAACTTCTTCAAAAACGCCTGCGCCTTACCCCACACAGAATACAAATTTAACTCTAACTTTATGCTCAAGGTGCAACTCCCGTCTTATATAAAACTGCAAGCAGATAAACTTTTTTTACAGCAACCTACGCACAAACAGCTTCCCTATAAAAACAATCGTCTGCAACCCATCACGCACGTTACGGAGCTTCACATAATTCCCCAACCTGCTCTTCGCAAACACAATCGGATACTCCGCTATAACAAACCGGTGATTCGCCTGCATCAAAATGGAAACCCCAACCTTGTAACCCACGCTGTCAACACGCAACTGAGCCAGCACCGACCGCTTAATCACTATAAACCCACTCATCACATCAGCAATTTCTCTCAACCCAAGCAGCACCCGCGTGCACTTACAGAAAAACCTGCTGACAAGCCGCCTTATCAACACATCCTCAGACCGAGCACCCGCAACATAACGCGAACCAATCACGATGTCTGCCCGCTTCAAAAGGTCAAACATGCCCCGAAAATACACCGGATTATGCGAACCATCACAATCCATAATCACCACCACATCACCCTTAGCCTTGTTAAAACCAGCCAAAACCGCCTTCAAATAACCCTGCTCAGTCTGCACAAGAACCTCATAACTCCCCTCCACGTTAGCCTCAATCGCCTCAAGCAAAGGCCGCATCAAAGCAGGCTTAAGCGAAGGAATCACCACAGAGATCATGCACGACACACATTTGACAGCTTTTATAACGAAGTTACAGGTACTGTTACTTATAGTTAAACCAACCTCAAAAAACACGAACAGAACACAAACAGCACAGGAACAACCCCCAACCATGAAACAACCCGCCCGCCCACTCAAACGCGGCGTCATCTGCCCCTCCTTCAACTCAGAACACAACAGCCCCCACAGCGTAGCCGCCGCCAAAAAACGAAGAGCAAGGAGCACCAGCAAATGCACATAGCCTTCTGCCACCACCTCTCCTTAAGCTACTACGGCGGAGGAGAAAAATGGGTCATAAACGTCGCCAACGAACTCGCCCGCCGCCGACACCAAGTCGAAAT
>JBNVCD010000064.1:7219-7954 GCA_050410875.1 Bathyarchaeia archaeon
CCTTACCCTTCATGCTGGAGGGCAAAGCAAAAATAAACCCGAAAAACATGCTGCACGACATCCCCTACCAAGAACGCCTATGGCACAACGTAAAAGCAGACGTAACCTACGTCACATACCACCCGCTTAACTGGCTAAACTTCCACACCGCAACGCCCAGAATAGCCGGCATCCACGCCCAAACCTACTGGACAAAAATAAACCCACGCTACGGCTTCAAACCCAACCTCGCCAACATCGCACACAAAATAGCCGGCAACTTTGAACTCAAACGCTTCAACGCAGTCCACATGGTAACCACCGCCTACAGCATACCCCACCCAAACGTGTACTACATCCCCAACTTCGTCGACAGCCAAACATACAAACCCACCCAAAACAAAGACCCCAACTTCACCGTCGCCTACACCAGCAGGCTAGTCTGGCAAAAAGGCTGGGGCACCTTCCAAGCCGCCATCAAACAACTAACAAAACACGACAAACGCATAAAAACCAAAGTCGCCGCCAGCAAAATCCAAGAACAAGATATGCCCCAATTCCTATCAACCGCCCACGTTGCCCTCCTCCCAAGCGAAGTCGACACCTTCGGCTTAGCCATCGTAGAAGCCCTCCTATGCGGCACACCCGTCATCACAACACCCCTAACCACGCACCAAGCACTACAGTTGCCTCTGATATACGCTAACTCCACCCGAGAATTCGTCGAAGAAACCCAAAAACTCTGCAACCTATGGT
>JBNVCD010000065.1:0-4076 GCA_050410875.1 Bathyarchaeia archaeon
CGAGCACATCAGATTTTTTGAAGAAACGTTTTGCCACCTCACGGAAACTGGTTTCACACGCTGCCTTCTCAACGTATCGGCTAAAACTGGTGTAAGGCGCTTTTATAACCACCGGCTTGCCCAGTTCTCTGAAAATCCGCGAGATCTCTCTGTGATGCAACTCCTCTCTGTTCAAGAACACAGTGGGGATACGGGGCACATTGAACTTTTCAAACAAAGCGTACTGGTGAATTTTGTTAGCGCAGACAGTTATGCTTTCAGGGTCATCTACTACTTTTAACCCCAACTCCCACGCTGTCTTAGAAACGACGTACGCAGTGAACAGAGGATCAGTGGTTGCCCTTATGAAAACCGAATTATACTTTGGTATATCCTCTATGTTTTCCCGAAACAGAAAATGAAACTCGTTCCCCGACTTTTCGGCTGCACATTTAAAGTTTTGTAGAGCCGCTCCCTCACGGGGATCAGAAAAATTATATTTCTCCACAAAACAGGCGATTTTAGTCACTAAATGGTTCTCCCCGCTCAGAAATGAGCGAAACGCCTCTGCTGATTGCCTTCAAATCGTCTCTGCATAACTCTTCTCTACTTAAAGGTTGCATGCCGCAGAGGTATGTTTTGTCTTCAACCTTCTGAAGGTGCAGCTTGCAAACGGGAATTTTGAACAGTTCAAAAACTTGTTCTGAAATCTTCTGCGCCTCTTTCTCTCCTTCGCTTTTGCCAAAAAAGGCTTTGACTGAAATCATCTCGCCCTTCAATGGCTGAGCGCAAACCGCAAACTTGTAGTTCATCCCCAAACTTTTCATAACCCGATACAGAGCGCTTTTGTTAGCCGCCGTTTTATATCCACTATGGATGAAGGGGTTAACAGCAAAAACCGCCACTGGAAACCCTATTTCTTCCATTATTTTTTTTACTGAATCTGTAACCAAAAAAGGCAACGTTGGAATCCCCGCTTTCGCCGCCCTGAGCAGCAAAATCGGAGCGCGACTGCAGTCTATGATGTCTTCGCATGAAGGAATAACTTTGCTGCCTAACACTTCAGCGTGCAAAGAAACATAATAGCCCATTTTTAGATACCTGTAATCATCATTCAAGTTAAGTGTGAAGTCCTTGATCGCAGTTTCCAAAAACGTTGTAGGCTTCATCACTTGTATGTTCTCTGCTGTTAGGTCGATGTTAGAGACGACCAACACCCATGCGACACCAGTAATCGAATGGCGATATCCTCTCAGTTGTATTTAAGATTAACTATGCAAAATAAGCTTAACTTGAAGCCTCTTTGAAGCATGCCACGTAATTTACGGTTTTAAATTTTGCTGTCTTTTCTGCATCAAGTTTCTCGTACACTTACCACGGTTTTTTGTGGAAACTTAATTAACGTTAAAGCTAAAGATTCAGTGGTGTCAGCCTATGAAGATTGCAGTTTCAGGTAAAGGCGGCGTAGGAAAAACCCTTATCGCCGGCGGCTTAGCCAGAGGGTTTGCTGTACGCGGCTTAAAAACTATCGCGATTGACGCGGATTCTTCACCCAACTTGGCTATGACGCTGGGTCTGAGCGCAGAAGAGGCGCGGAAAATTCTGCCAATTACTGAGAACAAAGAACTTGTGGATTCAAAAACCAGCACAGGCTACTCTGGCGTTTACCGCTTATCTTTCACCGTTGACGACATAGTCAAACAGTACTCTGTTCCTACCCCGCTGGGAGTAAACCTGATTGTTATGGGTACTGTTCAGTCGATGGGCGCAGGTTGCATGTGCGCTCCAAACGCTGTTGTACGTGCCTTGCTTCGCCATCTAATTGTTGAAGTCAACGAAGCAGTCGTTATGGATTTGGAGGCGGGCGTAGAACACATAGGCAGAGGCACTGCTCGCCAAGTGGACGCGTTGTTGATTGTGGCGGACTCTAACCTGAAATCTCTGGAGATCGCCAAGCACATTTACGACATGGCAACTGCTGCAGGCATGAAAAAACTCTACCTCATAGGCAACCGTGTCATGAACGACACGCAAAAAGGGGCCATACAAAGCTTCGCAGAAAAAAACGGGTTGCCCTTGCTGTCGTTTGTGCCCTTCGACCAAGGCGTCATTGATTCAGACATGCGAGGCGAAACTCCGCTTTTACATAAGGAAATCCTGGCGGTGCAAACCATAGACAATATATGCGACACTCTGATTACAAAGCTAAAGGTTCCATGAGGTTTTACAGATGAAGACTCTTGTAACTATAGGTCGTGGTGGAACAGGCAAATCCAGCTTTACAGCGCTAATGGCAAAATGCCTCATAGAGGCTGGCGCCGCACCTATTTTGCTTGTGGACGCTGACCCAGACCAAAACCTCGCCGAGATGGTGGGCGTTGACCTCAAAGAAGCAGGTAAAGCAACGATGGCCGAGCTCATCGTGGACACGTTCATCGAGAAAGGCGGAACCATGGTCGGCGTTTCCCCAACTGAACGCATAGAAAGCCGAATATTAGCCAACGGTTTGTATGAGGGCGAACATTTTGATTTCATGTCTGTTGGAACCAAGTGGGTTGAAGGCTGCTACTGCATGCCAAACTCCGCTCTGAAAGCTGCCCTAGAACATTTAACAAAAACCTACCAGTACGTCCTCATCGACTCGCCGGCTGGGCTGGAACATCTGAACCGGCGTATAGCCTCAAAAGTCAACGACATCTTCGAGATGCTGGATCACTCCAAAAAGAGTGTAGACCACGCAAAACGCGCCTACCGCATAGCCAAAGAAGTAGACATGCAATTTGACAACTTCTACCTTGTCGGCGGCTACCGGTTCCCAGCTGAACTGGGCAGTAAAGCTGAAGAGACTTTGAAGTTTAAGTACTTAGGCAAAATTGTTGCTGATGAGCAAGTTGACGACTACGTTCTTAACGGAATGTCGCTACTTGAGCTGCCTTCTGACAACGCTGCCTTTGCTTCTGTTAAGTCCATAATGAAGACAGCGGGTTACATACATCAATAAACATTTTTCTTTTCTATACTATTGTCTTTTTTTTGCTGACATTCTTCTCTGTTCACCATGACTTTTCAGCAGACGTATAGGAAAGGTTTAAAACACCGTGGCTCGGGTATACCTATAAAACCTTTACTGAGGTTTAGCCGTGACTACTAAAAACGTGCGAGTAAAAATTGGCGAGATGAAGACCAACACAGGTCTTATCAAGAACCTTGAATTGTCTATAGGGAAAGTTGTTGATGATTCATGGACTGAACCCATGGGGCCTACGCCTTTTCCTTCAATTACCGCGCTAAGAGATTGGGACCTCAAACTTCTAAATCGATATAAACCCTTTTATATGCCTGCTTGCGATCTTTGCTGTCTTTGTACCTACGGCAAATGTGATTTATCTGGCGGCAAACGTGGAGCTTGTGGAATTGATATGGCTGCCCAATCATCCCGTATAGTGCTTTTAGCTTGTTGCATTGGTGCTGCTACTCATACTGCACATGCTCGTCACATGGTTCATCATCTAGTAGAAAAATACGGTCGCCGCTACCCATTAGATGTTGGTGGTTTAAATGTTAAAGTTGAAGCTCCAATTACGCGGCTTGTATGTGGCTTTAAACCTGAAACCATAGGTGACCTAGAAGAAGCTCTCGATTACGCTGAACAGCAAATTACTCAGTGCCTTGCTTCAGCTCACACAGGACAAGAAGGACATTATCTTGATTTTGAGTCTAAAGCTTTTCACGCTGGTATGATAGATCATTTGGGGCTGGAAATTGGCGATATAGCCCAAATTTCAGCTTTTGATTTCCCTAAAGCTGATCCTGAAGCACCTCTGGTACAGATGGGTATTGGGACAGTGGATGTTTCAAAACCTGTTATAATGTGTATTGGCCATAATGTTGTGCCCTCTGTAGGCATAATTGATTACATGAAAGATAATGGTTTAGCTGAAAATATAGAAGTTGTTGGTCTGTGCTGTACTGCACTTGACAACACACGATATTACAATCGTGGAAAAATTATAGGTCCAATTTCTTGGCAACTGCGTTTTGTACGTAGTGGCTTTGCTGATGTGGTTGTTTTAGATGAGCAGTGCGTTCGAACTGAT
>JBNVCD010000065.1:4086-6342 GCA_050410875.1 Bathyarchaeia archaeon
AAACGACCTTGTGAGCGGCAAGGTTCCAGGGGTTCTAATTTTGGATCCTGAAAAGGTGGGTGAAGTTGCAGTTAAGGTTGCTAAAGCTGTTGCTCCTTTACGTAAAAAATACAAGGCTTTGCCTTCCACCGATGAGATAATTCAGTTAGCTTCAACATGTAGGCAATGTAATCTTTGTCAACGCTCTTGCCCCCAAGACTTAAAGATTCCTGCTGCTTTGAAGACTGCAGCCGAGGGTAATCTCGCTGAACTTAGCGAAATATACGAAATTTGCATTGGTTGTGGCCGATGCGAAGAAGTGTGTCCTGTTAAACTTCCAGTTCACAGCTTTATAGTTAAAGCTGGAGAACGACAAATGTGCGAGGAGAAGAATTTATGCCGTGCAGGTCGAGGCGCGATTCAGGATGTAGAAATACGCAATGTAGGTAGCCCTATAGTGCTCGGGGAAATTCCTGGCATACTTGCGGCCGTAGGTTGCTCCAACTATCCAAAAGGTGGCAAAGACGTCTACGACATTTGCAGAGAATTCGCTAGTAGACGGTTTATCGTTGTTACTTCTGGCTGTTCTGCTATGTCTGCCGGCTCTTACAAAAACGAAGAAGGCAAGACTCTCTATGAAGAATTTCCAGGTGAATTTGCAGCAGGCGGTGTAGTTAATGTGGGTTCTTGTGTGGCTAACTCGCACATAGCAGGAGCCGCAATAAAAGTTGCTAACATCTTTGCTAAACGACCCCTCAGAGGTAACTATGAGGAAATCGCTGATTATATTTACAATCGCGTTGGCGCCGTAGGTTTAGCTTGGGGTGCATATTCACAGAAAGCCGCAGCCATAGCCGCCGGTTTCTGGCGTTTAGGCATTCCAGTGCTTGTTGGCCCTCATGGTAGTAAATACAGACGTATGTTGTTAGGAAGGGCTGATAAAAAAGAAGATTGGTACACTCTTGACGCACGTACAGGCGAAAAAGTTTACGTTGGACCCGCACCAGAACACCTGTTCCAAACCGTAGAAACCAAAGAAGAAGCAATGGTTGCCATAGCCAAATTGACAATGAGACCAAATGACACGTGGAAAGGCCGTGCAGGTAAACTATCTCATTACATAGACTTACATAAACGTCATTATGGTTCAATGCCCCCAGATGTGCATTTATTCGTGAGAACTACGGCGGATGTACCCATAACTATGAAAGACGAAATTATGAAACATTTGGAAGCGCAGAACTGGAAAGAAGGTGTAATCCCTGATCCCACAATGCTTCCAAGACTTGTCAGAAAAATGAAGTAACAGGAGGAACAATAATGGAACAAAAAAACAAAGAAGTAGCAATAACAATTGACGGACAACAAGTCAAAGTTGCCGAAGGTACAACAATACTAAACGTCGCAAGACAACTCGGCATAGATATTCCAACTCTATGTTACCACTCTGAAGTTTCACCTTTTGGTGCATGCCGACTCTGTTCAGTTGAAATAACAAAACACGGCAGAACAAAAATTGTAACTTCCTGCAATTATCCCGCAGAAGAAGGTCTAGTTGTTGCAACAAATTCTGACAAAGTCTTCAAGGTTCGAAAAGGAGTTCTGTCTCTTTTAATGGCGCGTTGCCCAAAATCAGTTAAACTCAAAAATTTGGGGCGACTCTACGGTATAGACGAACACGGTTTGTGGGAATCCAATGCTGATGAGGACTGTATTCTATGCGGTTTATGCGTTCGAGTCTGCAAGGAACTAATTGGCGTTTCTGCTATAAATTTCGCACGACGTGGCGTTGAACGTGAGGTAACTGCTCCATACCATAGATTTTCTGATGACTGTGTAGGCTGTGGCGCCTGTGCCTTGGTCTGTCCTACAGGTTCCAAGAAAATCCGAATACACACATACGCTACTGTTGCACCACTGAAAGGCGCCCGTGACGAAAACTTCGGCGTTCACATTGACATGTTCTCAGCTAAATCTAAAAATGGTGCAGACAACATTGTTAACGCCTTATTATCTACTGGTTTCGAAAATCATTTGTTTGACACAGTAATCTTCACAAAAAAAGGCGATGGCTGCGCTGCCGCTGTAAAAATCGCACAAAACACTAGCGATATAGCAAATGAAGATTACGCGCCATTTTTGAGAATAAAAATGATTTCTACCCTCCAAGAAGTCATTGATCAAGGAAAACGAAAAATCGCCTTTATTGGTCTGCCCTGTCAAGTTCGCGCTGTACGTAAAACACAGCAAACTCTGCAGCAAGAAATACCTGATTTA
>JBNVCD010000065.1:6352-6821 GCA_050410875.1 Bathyarchaeia archaeon
ATTCTTTTAATCCAAAGAAACTGCGGGAGCAAATTAAAAATATACTAAATGTTGACATTGATAAAGCCTCGCGAACTCAAGTATACGGCAATAAATTTATAGTAACTGTCGATGGAAAAGACTTCTCTTGTGACATAGAAAAGCTAGAGTCTGCAATAGAAAACGGCTGTTCGTATTGCAACGATTTTGTAGCAAACTTTGCTGATATAGCCGTCGGTACTGCAGGAAGCGAATCTCCATATTATACGGTAATTGTACGGACAGAGAAAGGCGTAGCTCTCTTGGAGAAGACGCCTTTAACAAAAACATCAGTTATGAAAGACGATATAGTTAAACTCTCAGAGTTCAAGAAAAATCGCGCAAAAGATCACATTGAGCCCATCCTTCGGGAGGTTCATGCTCAGCGTTCAAAAGAAAAGAAGGTGAACTAAAGTGGTTGACGCCCAATTAATAGACAAAATAATTGATA
>JBNVCD010000065.1:6831-7832 GCA_050410875.1 Bathyarchaeia archaeon
AGAGAAGGCGTTCTCATACAACTCCTTCTTGATATACAACGTGAATTAAACTGGATACCTAAAGAAGCCGTGACTCGTATAAATGAACGTCTAGGCATCCCGGTAAGCGACATCTATCGTGTTGCGAGTTTTTACACAGCCTTAAGCCTCAAGCCACGAGGAAAATATTTAGTGCGTGTTTGTGCAGGAACTGCATGCTATGTGCGTGGTGGACAAAGGGTTCTAGACGCTGCTGAAGAAGCCATCGGGATAAAAACGGGTGAAACATCCAGTGATTTAAAATTTTCACTAGAAACAGTGAACTGTCTAGGCTGCTGTGCGCTTGGACCTGTGGTGGAAATAAACGGCAAATACTTTGGTACTGCTACACCTAAGCAGATGAAGCAAATAATCGAACGCAAGAGGAGTGCTTAAAAATGAAAACCTTAAAATCTCCTGCTGATTTAGAGCGCCTGCAAAAAGAAATACTCGCCAGTAAAGATCCCAACCAATTAACTATAGCTCTCTGTACAAGTACCGGTTGCGAAGCTTTGGGCGCTCAGGAAGTTCTAGAAGCCCTCAAGTTGGAATTAAAGAAACATGGTCTAGAAAACAAAGTTAAAATACGTGAGACAGGTTGTCTCGGTTTCTGTGAACAAGGGCCCCGCATTGTTATTTATCCTCAAGAGATTTATTATTTCAAAGTTAAAGCTGAAGATGTTCCTGACATAGTCTCCAAAACAATCCTGAAAAACGAGGTCGTTGAGCGTATCCTCTATAAGGATAGCGTAACAGGCAAGCCAATCCAAAAACTATCAGATGTTCCATTCTACAAATATCAAAACAGGCTTCTATTGGAGAATAATGCAAAGGTTGATCCCAAGAAGATCGAGGACTACTTTGCTTTAGGCGGCTACTCTGCTTTAGCTAAAGCTTTATCTCAGATGACTCCTGAGCAGGTTCTTGAGGAAGTCAAAAAATCTAAACTCCGCGGTCGTGGAGGCGGTGGCTTTCCCACCGGG
>JBNVCD010000066.1:0-5628 GCA_050410875.1 Bathyarchaeia archaeon
CTTCTTTACCCATCTTCACAGCTGCAAGCTCTTGCAGTAAGGATCAGAGGACTATCCTTCATGTGGTCGATCAGAGGTGCTGCTATCTTGGCAAATAGCCTCTCTGAGACCCATCTTCGTCTAGGTAACACATCATAGATGCATAGTTTTTGCTTTTCATCTCGAATAACTTCGTAAACTATCTCATTTAGGGCAGCGCTAATGCTTTCAAGAAGCCAGAGGTTCCATCGAGAAACGAAGTCGATTTCAGTTCTCTGCGTGTTTAGGAGGAAATCGCAATTCACAGAGAATCTCAAACCTGTTTTAAAAGGAGTTGGCAAGAAGGTATAGAGCACCGACTCTACTGGCTCGATCAAACCGTCTTTGAGGCTAAAGGCCAGTGTCACAACTGTTGTTTTAAGATCAGCTCTGCGACTTTCCCTTGCTCTATAATCATTCTTAGCATATTCGGGTATCTCAAGCATCTTATTGAAGACTAGATAATTATAGGTTCGCTCTTTGCCCTCTCTTTTCTCAGTAACATAAACTTTCTCTTTGCTTACGAGTGCGCCACTGTCAGCTTCTTTCTTTTTTATCAAGATACGTTCGCCAGCATTAGACATGATCACTATTTTCTTTATGTTCTTAAGAAAAACTAAACAGAGCGGCTCAAGTCTCGTTAGCATAGTTTCCTTAAGAGATTCTATTATTTCTGATGTGAGATCTTGGCGAAATGGAAGGAAGAAAGTTGTGAAGCCCCTTTCCACATATGTGCGAATCTCCTGTGGAATTTCTTCGAGCCAATGAGGCACTATTACCTCTTCTCTTGTGAAAAAGAATCGATATGCCCCTGAGAAGACATAAGGCGTATCAGATATCTTAAAAGCAGCCTTAAAGCCTATTCCCATGAAGCCTATATGGACGCCCGGCTTTTTCGTAGTCTCTCCTATATCGCAGAGAGCTCGCAGGTGAGGTTCGTCGAACTCGTACCCGTCATGTTTGAAAATTATGCCTTTGTCCGTAAGCATGATTATTGCGTTCTTGGCTTCAACATCGTCGGCGTTCTGAAGCAGTTCAGTGAGGACGTGATCAGGGGCGAAGCTCTCCAAGACCAGCTGGATGCTTTTCTGGGTACGTTTTCGTGTAGCGTCAGGACACACTTCCTCGGATATCCGTTCAATGAGATCCCTAGCTGCGATTTCAGGGTTGGACATGCTGACCCCCTAAGGTTATTTGCTTTTAGCCTCTTTAAAATCTATAGCACGTGCACCTGAAATCGAAACTTGATTTGCCATAAAATAAAAGCTCATAAAACCAAAATTCGACTCAAGAAGCAGAAATAGGGGGATTTGCGGGTGTTTTCTCCACGCTGTGGAGAGTGTAAATCCATCCTCCGCACTTTTCACTGAACGCACCACACTTTTTACGCTTCTTCAGCTTCCATATGATCAGCTTAACGCACATAACACTCTCTTCCTGAATAAACTAAACAGAAAAAAGAAGGAAGATGACGGTTCTACCCGAGGCTGAAAAGTATAAATTCTTGCCTAGGCGCCCGTCTCTCCCGGGCTACCAAACAAATTCTTTTAGCATTTATTTTTGGAGCAACTTCGAAGGCACTAGCAAATTGAAGACGTGTCTCTGAGTTCGCGGATCCCCCTCTTAGGGGGGGACCCCGGTTATTATTTGCTGTGTAGCTTTACAGCTGCTTCCAAAAGTAGCCGAAGTGAGGGGTTTAGTGTTTCTTTTTCTGATCTGATTTTTATGTGCCGCGCCGATTTGCCTGTGCCTGCGAGTATTTTGTTTGGGTCAGGAAGTTGTTTGCCTTTGCTGAACATTAAATTAACGTGTTTTGCGTGTGGAGCAATGGCGCAGACTAAGCCCTTATAGGTTTTGTCAAAGCCGTAGGCTATTATTCCTGACTTTGGATCGATTTGTTCAACGGCTTGAGGAAAAACATCTAGAATAAGTGCTCGCAAGCTGAGGGCGATTTCGCGGGATTCGCGGCTGTACAACGATAGGAAATCGTCTATTTGCTTACTCATCTGCTTGTCTTCGTCTAAGTAAGGGCTGTTGTTAAATAAATCTTTAAGCTGCGGCACATCTTCTGTTTTGTGTTGGGCATCTGTGTAATCGTTGCACGTGGAGTCTGAATTGAAGCTCCCATAAAACTTATTTGTGGCGTGCCGCATCGTGCGGTAATTTACGGGGGATCTGCTCGTGGGTAATTTGGTTGTTGCAGTTCTCGGTTCGCTAGGGTATGCGGCTGGTTTAGGCAAAAAAAGTACTTCTACAGATGTTACCCTCTACGACTTCAAAAAAGGTGAAGATACTGTAACATTAATTGAGCCCTCGCGGTACCCTGAAAGGCTTGCTCCACTTTTTTACGCGTGCTCCATAGCCAAAAAAGCCATAGTGGTTGTTGACGAGTTAAACGCCGCTTTAGGGGAAAGTCTTGTGATGCTGCAGTGTGCAGGAGTAAATAGCGGCTACTTTATCCTGAGAAATTACATCCCGAAAGAAAAAGTTGTTCCACTCGTAAAAGGTACTCTGTTGGAGAATTTCCAGTTTGTGGAGGATAATCCTGCGTTTATCCGTGAACAGCTTTTAGCTGAGGTTGCCCAGCAAAAACCTCCAAGTGAATCAGCAACTGTCGGAAGCGTTCCTGTTGATCACGCGTTCAACGTGAAAGGCGTGGGCACAGTTGTTTTGGGTGTAGTTGCCCATGGAATCATAAAGAAATATGACGCTTTGCGGGTTTTACCCGGAGGTAAAACAGCTCAGCTTCGGTCTATTCAAAAACACGACGACGACTTTGACATTGCATATCAAGGTGACCGCGTGGGGCTAGCCCTGAAAAACGTCGACGTGGACGATGTGGACCGCGGTGTTGTTTTGACAACTGACCCCTCAGTTAAAACGTCAAAAATTCTGAAAGCGCCCGCGTCATTGGTGAAATACTGGAGCACCCCAATAAAAGAGGGCATGGTTCTTCACGTGGGGCACTGGATGCAGTTTCTTAACAGCAAAGTCGAAGCTGTCAGCCACGAAGGCGAATGGCGTAAGCCCATTTTGTCTTTGGTTTTAGAGAAGGAACTCGTCTACCGCGCCGGCGACCAAGCGGTGCTGACGTATTTGGAAGGCGGAAAACTCCGTGTGGCAGGAACCATAGAGCTAAACGAAGTGCAGCCGAGCTAGCCTTTAGTTGTTGTTGGTTTTTCTTTGAAGAGCAGCGGTACACCTACCAGCGGCAGAGTCATCAGCCAAAGATCCATGTTGTGACCCAAGAACCACGCGTACCATGTGCTCCATTTCGCGTTTGTTCCCAAAAACAGCCACATGACGTATATGATTAGGAAGTACAAGCCAAGCGCTGTGATTATTACCCCTACTTTGCGTAGGTCCACTTCTGCTAAAGAGTTGGCGCCTATGGATTTTTTCGTAAAGTACGCTGCGTAAACTGCTAGTGCAAGCAACCCAACCGAGGTTAACCCCACGCTGAGGATGTGGTCAGGGTAAGCTGTGACGTATTCTATCCCCATGCGTGTTATGGCGCCTACCCAGTTGCCTGTGTTGTTGATCCAGTGAACAAAAAGGTACACCGTTCCCGCGATGAGCGCCCATTTTATGGCGCCTCTGGCAGGTTTGTTGGGGTTTAACTCGAAAAACAGTTTAGCCAAAACTATCGGGATCCCGATGGATTCAACCATCACCGGCAAGGTGCTTTCTATAAAGAAGCCTAAACCCAGCATGGATATGTTTGCTCCAGTGAGAATAAGCATCCCCCAAATCACGCATGGAAACAAAGCCAAGAAACACACTATCTCGCCGAGTAGCATCCACCTGATGGACATGAACAGTTCAGGTTTGGAGAGGTCCTTTTTGAAAACAAAAAACAGTATGGTGAATACCGCTATGAGCGCGGCTGCTGTTCTAAAACCCAGCCCAAACGCGCCTGCTGTATCTGTTAAGGAAATCCAAAAGCCGTACCCTTTACCGATGTTGAAGGCGCCTTTTAGAAATTCATAAGCCGTAAACAAAAACCATGTTACTGCAACGGCAAGCAGCCCAATCTTTAAGGAGCTATTTGTGTGATCAGCCATTTTCTCCCCAACCTTAGTTATTGCTTTGCAACGTTTGGATATATTATGTTTGCTCTAACAGAACCAGCGAAGCGGGTAGTCTTATAAATGGACATGCTAATATAATAGGGTTAGATGGAGAGTTTCAGATGAACCTGAGTAGTGGGCAGCTGAGAGGATTCCTTTTAACCGTAGAGGGCGTAGGCGCCGTGTTTGCTGGCCTTTTTCTTTTTGTGTATTTGTGGGGGCTACGAGATGTTCCAAGAGACGTAGTGTACCATTCGGAGCCCATTTTTAGAATGCTGCTTTCTGTCTTAGGCGTTTTGCTGATAGCGTTGGTGTTGCTTGCGGCTTTTCTTGCCGTATTAGTTAAGCGGAAACTGTAGTTGCCCAAATAGGCTGCGGATGAACTCGGTTGTTTTTAGATGCTTTTATATGGTGTTTTCTGCATTATTAACTTCTAAAATCCAAAGTTAGCTGGGTTATTTGAAGTATGTTGGGTTCGCTGTTTCGGTGGCTGCGAAGTGGCTTAAATAAGTGGCGCATAGCCTTTTTGGTGTTTGCTTTCGTTTATGGTGCTCTTCTGCTGCTGAACATATCTTACAACTCTATAATGTGGGATGAAGTTACCCATCTAACAGGCGGCATGTATCTTTTACGAGGGGACTTTTCTAGATACTTTGCTTTCAACGCGTTCTACCCGCCCATGTTTGACTTGTTCACCGTTGGCTTCTTTAGTGTAGGCGGCATAACCGTTTTTTCTGGGCGATTAGTATCGGTGGTTTTTTCGCTTTTATCGTTGTATGCAGTCTTCGAATTTACTTACCGTCTGTATGAGCCTAAAATTGGGTTGCTTGCCAGCGTTTTTCTAGCGATCATGCCCGGTTTCGTTTGGCTTTCTCGCCTAGCCATGATTGAAACCATGTTGATTTTCTTTTTCACATTATCAGTTCTGTTCTTTTTTATATGGCTTCAAAATGGAAAAACTACTTTTTTACTTCTGAGTGGGTTGACTTTAGGGGTTGGCGTCCTAACGAAGTATCAGGTGATAATTGGGCTGGCTATAATGCTGACGGGGCTGGTGGTTTTGGGTAGAGATCATCTAAAACGGAAACTTGCACGTTTACCCCTTATGCTTTTAATCACCTGTGCAGTGGTGGTGCCTTGGATTGCGGCTTCGTATCAACTTTACGCTTCAGGTATGCTTGACGCGTGGTTTTACGCTGCAACCATCGGTAATCCTGACAAATCTCTCTACAGTCTGGGTTTAAACAGCGCCGGCGGCAACCGTCTACCCCACTTTTACATTGAAATCCCCAGTTGGCTCCAACTGCCCATATTTTACTTTTTGGAAATGACAGAACCCTACTTTAACGTTCACCCTGTTTCGCTTTTTCCGTATCTGCTAGGCCTAGGCGGACTAGTCATGTTTGCGTGGCGGAGAAAAACAGTTGATAAATATCTGCTTCTCTGGTTCTTTATCGTCTACGTGTTCTTTACGCTTATCCCAAATAGGCATTGGCGCTATGTTGTGCCGCTTTTTCCTGTGCTCGCTATATCCGCCGCC
>JBNVCD010000066.1:5638-6799 GCA_050410875.1 Bathyarchaeia archaeon
GGAAAAAGTATCTTCAAAAACAAGCATCTCAGCGCTGCAGAGAAACGTTTCGCGTTGATTCCCGCGGTTTTCCTTATAGCGTTCACGTTAGTGGGAGTTGGATTTAGCGTTGAACAATCTTACGCTTGGGTGCAACGTTCCCAAGTGCGAATCCCCATCCAAGAAGCGTCTAACTACGTCGCAGCCAACATCAATGCGGGGGAGTCCGTGGCTGTAATTTGCCCACAAGACATGTTTAGTCAAGATATCGTGCGGTTTTACATAGAGGCACAAGGTAAAAGTGTCTATGTGTGGCAGTACCCGCAGGAGCCTGTAGACACCTATACGCCTCACTTTAACGCCACCGAGCTGGTGAACCTCTGCAGAGAACGCAACGCAAAATATGTACTCCTCTACGAATTTTCCGATGCTTTCGGTGACAGCTTAACCTATTTTAACTCAACCTTAACCTTCAGGGATGTTTACATCATGATGTCTGAAACAGGAAGTTTCTCAGCTTTTGACCGTGAAGGAAGCCGGGAGTTTGGGCCGTATCCTCCTAAACGTGTTTTTTCCTTTACTTTCCTAGGCTAGGATTCTAAACCTCCAAAAACTCAAAGCGTGTTTCTTTATCTATGGCTCTTTTAGCTGTAGTTTCCGTTAACTCCAAGATTACTGCTTCACCTATACGCCATATATCCATGCCCATGCGTATGCAACCGGTGAGTGTTTCTTTGTCTCTCCCAAAACTGGCATGCATGTGCAGTTTTGGTTTTCCCTCTTCATTTAGGAATATGGTGCCGACGCCGCAAACTTCGTGAACCCCACTCAGAAGCCTAACCATGGGCTCCACAGGTAAAACCTCGCCGTCTTTTGGGCCAACTACAACTCGCCCGTTGCCTTTCATGCCGCCGACTAAAAAGCAGAGGGCGCTTGAAACCCCTTCTTTTATGGCGAATGCTTCAATCACATCTGGTAGGTGGTCATTGTCGTGGAGCCTTAATATGAAAACTCTGCCCATCTTTGCTTGGGTGTAATGCATCATTTTCTCCTTCTTCTCGCTTCTTCATTAATAAAAGAAAGGTTGAACTATAAAAACAAAGTTAGCGTTAAATTATTGAAGACGTAAAACTGGTTTTTAGATGCGTCTCAAGTAAACGGGTTCTCCTGCCTCTTTTTTCC
>JBNVCD010000066.1:6809-7745 GCA_050410875.1 Bathyarchaeia archaeon
CTCAGGCACCAGCGGAAGAGGTGTGGCTGTAAAAACGTCGTGTTTTGCTTCTGAATCAGATGACAACTTTTTGCCTCCTTATTTTTGTTTGGGAACAGCAGCAGTGTTCAAACGTGTTAATAAGTATTCTGTAGTTTTCTCGCTACTTTAAAGTCGCGAGTTTTCAACGAAGCCTCTAAGCTTTGTTTGCTTGTAAAAAACTTGTTAACTGCTGTTGTTTTTGTTCTTCTTTTCTGAGTTGTGCTACTTTGACGCCTATTCTGCGAAGCGGCAAGTCAGATTCATTTAGATACTTCTCTAAGAGCTCTTTTATGTGCCTTCTTAGAGCTTCTGAGTCTTTAGTTGGCTTTTCAAGAGTTAGTGAGCGACTTCGCGTTTTTAGATCAATTGTTATAGCTGTTATAGAAATCTGTTTGTAGGTTAACTTTTTTTGAGCTATTTCTTTGCTGATTTCCTCGGCGAGTTGGTTTGATTTCTGGATAATAACTTCTAAGTCGCGTGTGTCTTCCTTTAACGTGGCGATTCTGCTGATTGATTCCGCTTCGCCTGCTTCCACCACAGGTTCGTTATCTATACCGTTTGCGGCGTTATGAAAGTACACTCCCAAAACTTTGCCGAAGACCTCTATTAGCCTCTGAACATCGTAGGTTGCCAAGCCGCCGATAGTTTTTATGCCTAGTTCTTCCATTTTCAGAGTGGTTTTTCGTCCCACACCTAAGAGTTTGTTAACAGGCAAAGGCTCCAAAAAATCTTTCACCTGTTCTGGGTGAATCACAGTTATGCCGTCTGGTTTGTTTTGGTCGGAAGCAATTTTGGCTACAAGCTTGTTGGGTCCAACACCCACAGAAAACGTGATCCCCACTTGGTTTTTAACGTCGCTTTTCATCTGTTGAACTAAGGCGGCGGCGTCTTCAAAGTTGCCCTGTAATTTTTGCG
>JBNVCD010000067.1:0-6347 GCA_050410875.1 Bathyarchaeia archaeon
CTGAGTAGGCGGTGACAGGGAATGTTGAAGTGTGTTTTACATGTGGGTTTTGTTATTTGCGGTAGTCTTTGATGGGGGAGAGGGGGATTGTGGATGTTTCGACTACGCCTTCGATTAGGCGGATGTTGTCGCCGACGAAGTGGAGGGCGTCTGCGTTGTTGTCTGCTTGGAATAGGATGGCGAAGTCCCATTGTCCGAAAACTTGGTATGCTTCTTCTAGTGTTACGCCTTTTGTTGGGTTTTGGGTGAACTGCATGAGTGGTTCGTAGATTTTTGCGGCCATGTTGGGGCTTAGTTTAATGAGTAGGAGGTATTTTTGGGTGGGTTTCTCCATGGGTGGCACCTGAAAACAATTGGGGTTAACGTTGTTCTTGCTAAAAAATGTGTTGATTGCTGTTGGGTTTCGCTTGGAAGTTGAGGTGGCGCTTGTGTGGGTGGCGGGTTGGTGGTGTTGGTTGGGGTTTTTGATGGATAAGTTAAAATGGGTTTGGTGCTTAAGACTTAAAGTTAATCAGGTAATGTGAGGAAGTATGCATGAAGGTTATTGCTGGTCCAGCTTCTGTTGAGTTGGGTGAGAAGGTTGCGCAGTTGGCGGGTTTTGAGAGGGTGGATGTTGCGTGGCGTGTTTTTCCTGATGGTGAGTCGTATGTCCGTTTGGTGGGGGACGTTAGAGATGAGCATGTTGCCATTGTGCAGACTACGTGTGCTCCTCAGGATAGTCGGTTGATGCAGCTTGCGTTTTTGGTGAATGCTGCTAAGCGTCAGGGCGCAAGGAAGGTGACTGCGGTGGTGCCGTATCTTGCTTATGCGCGTCAGGATAAAATTTTTCTTTCAGGCGAAACCGTCAGCGTTGAGGTTGTGGCGGCTATGCTGCGTGCGGCGGGTCTTGATCAGCTTGTCACTGTTAATGTTCACGCTGAGTCGGCGTTGGGGAGGTTTCCGTTTCCAACTAGAAATTTGAGCGCTATACCTGATTTGGCTCGGTATTTTGTTGAGTTGGGTTACCGGAAGGCTTTTGCGTTGGCGCCTGACAAGGGAGCCATGTACATTGCAGACCAAGCTAAGGGGGTGTTTGGCGGTGAAAGTGGGTATTTAGAGAAGCAGCGTGACCGCTACACGGGGCAGACTGCGCAGTCAGCGGGGCATCTTAACGTTGAAAATCAGGTTGTGGTTATACTGGATGACATCATAAGCACAGGCGGCACTATTGTGGGGGCAGCGAAAATTCTGCGTGAGCAGGGTGCAGCGCGTGTGTATGCTGCTTGTGTTCATGGGTTGCTGATTGGGGATGCGGAGAAGCGGATTTTAGAGGCGGGTGTCGAGGAAGTGGTGGCTACAGACAGTGTGCCCTCTAAGGCTAGTAAAGTGACGTTGGCACCTTTGATTAGCAGGGAGCTGCGGGCGCAGGCAAGTGGCTAAGCTTTTTTTCCTGTTAAGTGGGGAATTTGAGTCTCTTTCGTTTGCTGAGTTAGAGGCGATTTTGCAGGCTGAAGGGTTTGCGTATTCTGTAGTGGAGAAGCTGGATCAGGCTGTTCGGTTAGAGGCAGATGTGGCGTGTGTGGAGCATGTGCGTCGGCGGAGTGGTTACACGCGCGTTTGCGGGCTTGAGCTTTTTACGTGTGATGCCTCTGACGAGGCTGTAGTGGAGGCTGCGGGTAAAATTGATTTCAAAGCGGTTTTGGCTGAGGGCGAAACGTTTGAGGTGCGTGTGCGCCGTGTTAAAGAGTGCACTTCAAAGGAGGCGCATGTGCGTTATGAGCGCTTGTTGGGCGCGCTTATACTGCGGGCTGCGCCGCATGCTAGGGTTGACTTGGAAAAGCCCAGTAAAACTTTTTATGGTGTGTTGACGGCTGGCAAGTTCGTGTTTGGGTTGAAGCTTGCGGATGTTGCTCCAAAGCCGTTTGTGGAGCGTAGAGCCCGAAAGAAGCCTTTTTTTCACCCGTCAGCCATGAATGCTAAGCTTGCGCGTTGCATGGTTAATTTGGCTCATGCGCGTGTGGGTGATTACGTGTTGGATCCTTTCTGTGGCACAGGGAGCACGGCTATTGAGGCTGCGCTTATTGGTGCACGCGCCGTGGCTGTTGATGTGCAGCGTCGTATGGCGGAGGGGGCTAAACGGAACTTGAAGCATTTTGGTTTAGCTGCGGAGGCTGTGGTTGTTGCGGATGCGAGGAGGCTGCCGTTTGTGGGTGTTGACTGCGTGGTTACTGATCCGCCCTACGGTAGGAGTGCAACTACTCTCAGAAGCAGCACGAGAGCTATTGTTGAGGGTGTTTTGGCTTCGGTGTATCCGCTGTTGAGGGTGGGGCAACGGATTTGTATTGCTTCGCCTAAAACGTTAGGCATAAGGCAGGTGGGCGAGAAGTTGGGTTACCGTCATGTGGAGTCTCATTTTGCCTATGTGCATCGGACACTTACGCGGGAAGTTGCTGTGTTTGTAAAGGAGTAGGCGTTTGTATGAGTTTGAAGGTGGTTTTCCTTGGTACTTCGGGTGCCATTCCTACGTTGCAGCGGGGTTTGCCAGCTGTGGTTTTGCAGCGGGGAAGTGAGCAGTTGATGTTTGACTGCGGTGAGGGGGTGCAGCGTCAGATGCTGCGGGCGAAGGTGGGTTTTCACAGGAGACTTAAGGTTTTTCTTACGCATCTGCATGGAGACCACGTTTTGGGGTTGCCTGGGCTTTTGCAGACGATGGCTTTGATGGATAGGAGGCAGCCTGTGGAGGTTTATGGGCCTGTTGGGGTTTTGGGTTTTTTGGAGTGTGTGCAAAAGGCGTTGCAGTTTGGTTTGACGTATGCGGTTGAGGTTCACGAGGTTGCCGGCGCCGGGGTTGTTTGCGACGAAGAAGAGTATGTGGTGGTTGCTGAGCGGTCGAATCATGTTGTGCCCAGTTTTGCGTATGCTTTTGTGGAGAAGATGCGGCCTGGAAAATTTTATCCTGAGAAAGCTTTGGCGCTGGGTGTTGCTGAGGGGGAGGCGTGGGGTAGGCTGCAGCGTGGGCAGAAGGTTACTTTGCCTGGCGGCGTGGTGGTTAACCCTGAGGATGTTTGTGGTCCAAAGCGGCCTGGGCGTAAAGTTGTGTATACGGGTGACACGCGGCCGTTTTTGGCTTTTGCTGAGTTTGCTGCAGATGCAGATTTGGTTATTCATGAAGCCACGTTTGATGACGCGTTAGCGGAGAAAGCCGATTTGGATGGGCATTCTACGCCGAGGCAGGCGGCTGAGGCTGCGAGGGCTGCGAGGGCTAAGAAGCTTGTGTTGACGCATGTTAGCGCTAGGTATGCAGAGCCGTCTGTGCTTTTGGGTCAGGCTAAGAAAGTTTTTGTGGATACGCAGGTGGCTGAGGACTTTTTGGAGTTAGAGTTGCCTTTAACTGAGTAGTTGCCGCAGTTTCTGCACGCTTTCTTCTACGTGGTCTACGGCTTCGGTTATGATGATGCCTTTGAAGCCGTTTTGTTTTAGGGTGGAGGCGATGTACTGCCAGTTTATGGCGCCGTAGCCAATGCCGAGGTGCTGGTCAAATTCGCCCCAGTTGTCGCTGGCGTGCAGGTGAACCAGTTGGTTTGGCATCTCGGTGAGGAAGGGTTCAATTTGCTTTTCCAAGTTGGCGTGTCCCACGTCTAGGGTGATGCCTGCGGGCAGGTTTGTTTCTTTGTAGAGCTTCTGGAAGGCTGCGGGGTTGCTCATGAGGTAACCGTATTTTTCAGGCAGGTTTTCTATGGCGAGTTTAACGCCGTAGTCGTCTGCTGTTGCCTGCAGCGTTTTGAGGCTTTGACTGTTTTGTTTCCAGTCTGCTTGGGGGTAGAACATGCTGATGCCTGTTTTGCTGCCTGGGTGAATAACTAGCAGTTCAGCGTTTATGATGTTGGCGTAGTGTATGGATTGCGTGAGGCGTTTGAGGGATGCTTTAAGTAGGGGTTTGCTTGGCGAGGCGATGTTGATGTCTGCGAAGGGCGCGTGCAGTGTAAATTTGAGGCGGGCGCTTTTTGCTGCTTCTGACAGTTGGGCGGCGCGTTTTTTGTTTAAGGCGTGTAGGCCGTCGTCGACTATTTCGATGTAGTTTGCTGGTGCCTCGCTTAAGCGTTTGATCATTTTTTGGAAGGGTTCGCCTAGCGTGTAGAGCATTGAGAGCCCGATTTTTGCTTGCGGCATGCCAGGTTTGCTTCCTTTGTGGGTTTATGGTTGGTTTACTGTTGCGGGTGCAGTTAATAACTTAATCTGTGGGGCTGCGGGGTTTTCTTGGTTTTTCATGGGCGGTTGGCTGTTTGTTACGGGAAGACTTTTATGATGAGGTTTGGTATTTGGTGTTTAGGATTGTTTAGGTGAATGGTGAATTAAATGGTTGAAAGTTTGGAGAAAAAGGTTCAGGCAGTTCTTGACGAAATTAGGCCTCAGATTCAAGCTGACGGCGGCGACGTGCAGCTTGTGGCGGTTGAGGGCAACGTGGTTAAAGTTCGGTTGGTTGGGCACTGTGCTGGTTGCCCCATGGCGACTATGACGCTCAAGCAGGGCATTGAAGCCTACGTTAAGAAGCGGATTCCTGAAATAGCGAAAGTTGAGTCCGCCCTGTAGTACGTTTTAGGCATTTTTTTTCTTTTTTGCGGCTTCTTTTTTTGTGTGTTCGGTAGCGCGGTTTAGTCGTTGTATTTTAGCCATCGTTTGCGCCAGAGCCAAAGTAGGGGTAGAATTATGGACAGCGTGATGGTTGCGGCTATGATGGGTGTGTCTGTGTTGCCGAATTGGCTTATGCCAAAGAAGGTGGCGACTGTGTTGGGGAACGAGGTTAGCGTGGTTATGACGGTTAAGTAGAAGATGACGACTGTGAGGCTTTTTATGGAAAAGTTGATTTTGTTGGAGGTTGCTGAGAGGTGCACGTTGATGGCGTCGGAGAGGATTTCTCGGTAGGTTTCGACGATGTCGATTTGCCGCGTTAAAGCTTCGTGTGTTGCGTCAAAGAGGGCGCGGGTTTTTGCGGGCATGCATGTGTCGCCGCATTTTTTGAGGTTGAAGACGAGGCTTCGCTCGTACCAGAGGGTTTTGTTTAGGGTGATGAGGTTTGATTTTAGGGTAAAGATGTTTTTGAGGGTTTGCTGCGAGGTTTTTTCGAGCACTTCCTCTTCTATGGCGCTGGTGAGTTCCTCGATTTTTTCTAGTTGCGTAAAGTGGTTTGAGACTGCCTCGTCTATTATGAAGTAGATTACTTGGGCGGGCGGGTCAATTTTGGTTTTGCTCATGCGTTTTTTGGCTAAATCGATGATGTGCTGGTCGGCTTTTTTGGAGACGGTGACGAGGAAGTCTTTGCAGAAGCCCATCACTATGGGGTGCACTTCTTTGGAGGTGATTACGTCTTGGATTATGGCGAAGTTTACTATGGTGAAGTTGTCGTCTAAGCGCAGGTTAACTAAGCCGTCGGCTGCGGGTAACTCCAGAAAGTTTTGGGGTACACCGGTTTTGTCGGAGACGCATTCGACTTCTTCTTTTGTTGGCTCCACCAGCTCCAGCCAAGTGTTTTTCAAGTTTAAGGTTTTAAGCGTTGTTGGAGTCACTTCGGCTTGGCTGTTGGTGTCAAGGTTCACCGTGCGGATCATAGCAGTTTAGATGGAAGGGTGACTTGGGATATAGCTGTTGCGTCTCCGTGTTAACGTCTGTGAAATGGGTGGGGATGGAGCATCAAAAGAGGGGTGTTGATTAGCGCTTTTTGAAGCGCGTTATGGGGCAGCGTCAGCTTTTGGTGTTAACGTTTTGAGTTCACTTAACAGGAGTGCCTTTTCTTTTGTGTTAAGCGTGGCGACGTCCATGGGTACGAGGAGTACTGCACCATTTTCTAGGAAGTCAAATCGTTTTTCTTGGATGAGTCTGAAAACGGCGTCAAAGCCGAACATGCTTATGAGGTACTCTAAGCCGTCTAGAAGCACTACGCCATCACGGTGTATGCTGAGGAATTCTGAAATGGCAAGAGACAGAGTTTGCAGGTCAGGCAGGGCTGTAAAGCCTTTCACTCCTTTGGAGGAGAGGAGTCGCACATTTGATGGTTTAACGCCGTAAGTTTTGATTATGCGTGTTGGGTCTTCACGCATGATGCACAAGCCTGGTGCGCCGTAGAACGTTAAGTCAGCGTAGGCTTTGAACGCTTGCTCGTGAACCTCGCAGAGGTAGCTTTCTCCAGCGGTTAAACCGTTTAACTTGTAACTTAGACTGCGTAGCTGAGTTTGTAGTGCTTTACGTTCGGTTATATCACGTGCTATGCTTAGGATTGCTTTTTTTCCTTTGTAGCTTATGAGGGTGGAGCTTACCTCCACTGGAATTTTCTTGCCGTCCTTAGTGGTGTGTTCGGTTTCAAAGATTTGCTG
>JBNVCD010000067.1:6357-7567 GCA_050410875.1 Bathyarchaeia archaeon
TTGCTGTTTAACTGAAGGTAAACGTTCAATTAAATCACGGATCTGCTCGCTGCTCAATTTATTATCGATGTCTGTTACCCCCATGGAAAGTAACTCTTCTCTGGAGTACCCTAAAACTCTGACTGCGGCGTCGTTTACGTCGATGAATTTGCCGTCAAAGCTGATTACCCAAGCGGATTCGTTCATGCCGTTAAATAAATCCCTGTAAGTTGCCTCAGACTCACGGAGTTTGTCGAGCATGTTTTTGTGCTCGATGACTTGGGCTATCAGAATGGCTACGGATTTGAAGTAGCTAACTTCGTCGTCACCAAAAATTCGGCTTTTTGAGCCGTGAACGTGACCTCCAAGTACGCCAAGTGGGTTGCCAGCGGCGCCGACAAGCACGCCGATGCTGCTTTTCACGTGTGCAGTAGCCATGGCGGGGGGCATTTTGAAACGTTTCTCTGACGCCCAGTCCTCTATAATAAATGTGCCATCGCGGATCAAAACGTCCCATAACTTTGAAAAGTCCTCTACAGTGTAGGTTAAAACGTTAATTAAATCTTCTTTTACGCCTACGCCTGCACGAAGCACCAGCGCCTTTTTACTGTGGGAGAATTCAAAGAAGACACAGCTGTCGAGTCCAAGAACCGTTGCTGACTTCTTCACCGTCTCATTTAGGAAGACTGTCAGGTCTGGTGGCTGCGTCAACGCTGATTGCTCCAGCTCTGCTATTGCCGCTTGTAGCTTAGCGTACGTGGAAAGTTTTAATTCCACTTTTTTGCGTTCCGTCAGGTCCTTTGCTGTCAGAACAAAAATTGCTTCGCCATTTAACTCTACTTTTTTCAACGCTGCATCCACGGGAAAAGTGGTTTGGTCTTTACGTTTTTGGGCGCATTCAAAAACTACAGGTTGATCTGTTGAAAGTTCACCTAAAAAATCAGGCAACTGCTCTTTTGCCGAGACATCAAAAATGTCTGTTATGTTTAGCTTGAGCAACTCGTCGTGTGTGTATTGGAGGCTTTGGCATGCCTGCTGGTTTACGTCTACGATTTTGCCTGCTGCGTCGAGGATGAATATTGCGTCGACTGCTTGGTCTATGATGGCGTGGTAGCATTTGCGGCTTTGCTCTAAAGCGGTTTGTGCCTTCTTTTTTTTCTGCGGTTAAACGTATCAAATTTGACAGTTCAGCGTAGACGGTTTCTGGTGGGCCATGTTTGGAGACGTAGCC
>JBNVCD010000068.1:0-7555 GCA_050410875.1 Bathyarchaeia archaeon
TGCACAGCCAAATCTATGAAAACCACACCCAAAACAATCAAAATAACCCCAAGCCAGTTCCCCAAAGACAGCACCTCACCCAACAACGCCAAAGCGAAAAGAGCGCTATACAGCGGGTAAACAGCAAAAACAGCAGAGTTCCCCGACGCGCCCAGCTTCTTCATCCCCTCATAGTAGAGAAGCCTCACAAGACCAGGAGAAAAAACGCCGCTCACCGCAAAAAGCACAACCCCCTCAACATTTAGCGAACTCAAAGATGTAGAGGCAAACGCTAAATGGCAAAGCACCGCCATGCCCACAAACGTGATGACCAAACTCATGTTGAAAGCATTCGAGCTAGCCGAGTGCTTCCTAACAAGCACAACAGATAAACCTGAAGCAGCCGCCGAAACCAACGCTAAAACTACGCCGATCATAAATGCAGGTCTATTTCATGTTGAAACATGAACTATTAAAACAAATCCTCACTTCACCCAAAATTACATGAAACATCAAGCCCTTAAAACACATAGCAGAACTCTCCTGACCTAAAGCGAACAGAAAAAGAGGCCAAAAGAGCTACAGAGGCTTTTCTCTTTAAAGACGAAGCGGCAGCCCTAGAAACATAGAGCTATTTTGTTGCTGCCTCTGAAATTTCAGCGCCACCACCACTAACAGTTGACGTGCAAAACGTGTATTTGAACCCAAAGTTACCATCGGCCGCCTGCGCCGCCTCCACCAGACCGGTCACCACCGCGAGAGCCCCCTCCGCCGCCCCAGTGTCCACCACCCCTGCTTCCTCTGCCTAGCACGGGGAAGAAAACGCCAAAAAGGATAAAGAGCACTATAACCCATAAGGGAACACCGAAGATTTCCCACTCCCAAAAAGGAGTCGACGAAGAGTCAGAGGCAACGTTGCCTTCGTAATAGTAGTAGCCTCTAACCCCAAAATTGTTGGGTTCATTGCTCGGCGGGATCTGTTGACCTAAAGCGACAACTGTGTCGTAGAGGCCTTTACCATAGTTGCCCTGCTGGAAAGCGGGGACAAGATAGTTCTGGGCGATTAGGTTTGCTTCTATATCGGTTATGTCGCCTTCTAAGCCGTAGCCAACTTCGATGCGCCACTGCCGCTCCGCCATGGCCACTAAAAGCAGGACGCCGTTGTCTTTGCCTCTTTTGCCGATGCCTGTTTGTGTGCCGCCGTAGACTTCGAGTGGTTCCTCGTTGAAGATTTGGACGCCCAGCTTGACGATGTCGTGGATTTCTGCGCCTGAACTGTCTTTTACGCCGTGCCCATAAAGCGAAGAGAAAACGCAGACAACAATTTCCGCAGTTGTGTTGGCGTCGACGCCGCGGGCGTAGCTTTCGATTTTTTCAACCCAGTCAGCCTCCACAAGTGAACACGCAGACGGCTGAACCGCATAGAGGGCTGAAGCTAAAATTAAGGCGAGAAGAAAAATAGTGCAGTAGCCCTGTTTAAGCAACATCTTTTGCCAGCTTTAGAAGTTTAGCGGGGGCACCTCACTTGAGCCCACCTGCGCTTGGAAGTAAGACTTCTTGCTGAAGCCCCAACCTGCAGCCCACAAATTAGCGGGGAAAGATTGAATGGCAGTGTTGTAGTCACGTACAGCTTCGTTGAAGCGCATGCGCTCCGTTGAGATGCGGTTTTCTGTGCCTTCAAGAGTAATCATCAAAGACTGAATCACCTCGGAGGACCGCAGGTCAGGGTACGCTTCAAAAGTAACCATCAGGCTGGAGATTCCTGACTCCAACTGGGCGGTGGCGTTGTTGATGGCGTCTATGTCGCCTGTCTGCGCTGCATTCATCCATTGAGTACGCAGCGCCGTAACGTTTTGCAGTATTGAACCTTCATACGCCATGTAAGCTCTGGCGGCGCTTACAATGTTGGGGATCAAATCGTACCGCCTCTGAAGCTCCTGCTCTACCTGAGCCCACTTCTCATCAACAGAGGCATTCAACGCCACAAGGTTATTGTACGTTGAAAAATACATCGCGGCAAAACCTGCAACAACGATAACGGCAATTATGGCGACCACGGCAACTACGGTTTTCCCCTTCATAAACACTCCTTCGCACCACTCTAGCGCAGCACGCCGATTTAATTGTTGCGCAAACGCGGCAGCAACTGCCTCTCTTTTAAGGGCAAAATTTTACGTTTAAGGGCAAAGCCGCCGAACAGCCAAAACAGCCAAAAAGAAAACGTTCCTTATTTTTTACTTGTCAGATTTACGTGTCCACCCAGAAGCGACAGCGGAAAAAAAGCAAAACGCTCCTACAAGGGTGACCACAAACAGGCAAGGGGGATTTGTAGTCTGAAGCGGCTATTGCAGGCGTCTAGTGGGGTTTTACAGTCTTGGAGACTTCAGCTTGTTCACTGTTTATGCCACGCCATGTGATACGGTAGCCAAGCTGGGCTAGCGCTGATGACGCGTCGCTGAGGCCTTCGGACTCAATAATCTGTGTTGCCTCGCGGAGGGACAGTTTAGCTGGCGGGTTTAAACGTTCTTGGAGCAGGCGGTTTATTTGCTCCAGCTTTTCTTTGCTCACCAAGATGGTGGGCATAGCTACGTAGCCCAACGGTGGTTTAGCAGTAAAAACTGTTTTTACCGCTTCAACAGAAAGGCCTGTTCGCTCGGCAAACTCGGCGTAGGAGACAACGGGCTCGGTAAATTTAACTGGTAGTTCCGCCAAAAACTTGACCTCGCGTTCTTTGATTTCCTCAAACGTTTTCTCTAAATACCTAAGGACAGGCGCCAACGGGATCTTTCCGCGGTAATAAATGAAGTGCAGTTGCGGTCGCTTCTCTAGCTCCAGCAGTTTCTCGCATGCCAAAGACTCATCCACTAAAAGGAGCATCTTGGCGTCTACGTGTTTGAGTTTCTCTGCCTTGCGAATCAAATACTCTTCAGTCCAAAACCCCACAATCTCCACGAAAACTTTGAGGCCTTGCCTCTCAAAAGAGAAATCAGGGATAATCACGTGGTTTCCTGCGGCAACAGGTTCAGGTTCCCGCTTTAAAACCCAACCTGACGAAACAGCTTTAAACTGAGACGCAAAATCCTCTTCCACAGTGCTGTCATAGCTTACAGTTGACTGCAAGTTTGGCTTCCACAGTAAGGAGCCATGCTTTTGACTGTCAAGTTTGAAGTTGCATACTTCGTTGGTGTACTTCCACAGTATCTTCCCAGTTGCAGACCACTCGGGCGCAGCAACAAGAGTAGGCAGCAACTTGGCTATGCACACGCCATACCGCTTTGTAAGCTTAAAAAGGCTAGCTGGCCCATCTACCTTCACCCAGAAGCAGCCATCGACGCGTTGCACATCGTAGATTAACCCCAGCTTTTTCACGGCGTAAAAGAGGCGCTGCCAGTTGCCAGAGGCAGTAAAAGTTAACTCGGCGGATTCAAAGAGCAACGTTTGGGCTAAGCTAAGATTGTAAAATCTAAGCAGCTCAGAGGCGGCTGGAGGATTAAACGCTTCAAGAGTTAACTCTTCATCCAAATCCGCGTAAAGAGACTCCTCAACATTGGCTGGCGCCAACGACAACTCTAAAGCTACAGCTTCAAGAATTCTCTGCCGCCGCTCTGGGGTGGTGGGTAAACCAAATTTTTCTGCCGCTTCAAAGATTTTCCTTCGCAACTCAACAGGGTTCACCACGCTTTGGCATTTGAAGGAGCACCGGCGGTCAAGCAGCAGCGCCAGTCCCCTGACAAAACGGTACTCGTACCCCGCGTCCTCCAAGTCTGAAACAAACTCCCTCAAAACTTTCTTTTTTTCACCCACGTGACGCTGGTAGGCTTCGATTAACCGCCGGGCAACCTCAAGATTCTCCGAGGAAAACCGCGCGTACCGAGGCGAAATTTCGCCTTTGCGCCTCCAAACTACGAGTAAATTACTCGGCAGCACCCCTGTTATGCACCCCCAGGTTTTGGTCTTCTCCTGCGGCTGATGCCAACTTCCACGGTTGCCTTAGAGATTATCTCTACGAGCCTAGCGGTTTTGCCCTCTTTTTTTCTGAGCAGCCGCCCCAGCCGCTGCACGTACTCCCGAGAGCTACCTGTTCCGCCAAGTACTAACCCAACCGACGCGTCGGGAACGTCCACGCCCTCATCTAGAACTTGAGAGGTGACGATAACCCTGTATTTACCACTTCCAAAGTTAGCTAATATTTCGCGGCGCTCCTCTCGGGGCGTCTGATACGTCACGGCGGGAACCAGAAAACGCCTGCTAATGGCGTAGACCAAGTCATTGTAGAGTGTAAAAATCAGAATTTTTTCACCTCTGAAAGCCTCAAGTTTTTCAGCCAGCAGATTCAGCTTTGCCTCAGAGTTAACCGCGGTCTTGACCGCTCGGTTTCGGGCAAGCAGCGCCTCCCGTGCATGGGGGTCTCTGCCCGTGGTCATCACGAAGCGTTGAAAGTCAGAAGCGCTCTTGAGTACAATTCGCCTCTCCTTCAGGTAACGCTTAAAGATTTCCATATCCGCATCGTATGCACGCTGCTCGTTAGGGGTCAACTCAACCTGCACCTTCTCATACGTGTAGGGCGCAAGGTGTTTCCCTCTGAGCTCTTCTATGTCTACAGAGTAGACGGCGTCGCCTATAAGCGATGGAAGAAGCATATGCCGCTGGTCGCTTCGCTCGTACGTGGCAGTTAAACCCATCCGGTACGGCGCAATGTACATCTCCGCGATATGCATGTAACCCGGCGAAGCTAAATGGTGCACCTCATCAAAAATTAAGAACAGAAATTTGTTGCCCAAATACGCAGCTTGAGAATACGCTGAATCATAAGTTGAAACTGTCACCATCCGTAAGACGCTTTCGCCTCCGCCTACAACGCCTGCTTCAACATTGAGGCAGTCGTTTACCCGCTTTCTCCACTGGTCAACAAGATCCAGCGTAGGCACAACTATCAGAGTCTGCACGCCGAGAAGTTTAATTGCCTTAAGCGCAATGAAAGTTTTGCCTGAAGCCGTAGGCAAAACCAAAACGCCTCGGTTGCCCGCCCGCCGCCAATTACCCAAAGCGTCATTTTGGTAATCCCTCAACTCCACGTCACCGCTCAACTGTTCAAGAGGCGGCAAATCAGCCACAGCGTCCTCAAAGCGAACTCTGCTTTCCCTAAAATAGTCCAAGACATCACGGTAGTGACACGCCCTAATTCGGTAGCAACCAAGCCGCGGATCCCATTTGCCGTAGGGAGTCCCAACTTCACCTTTAAGCAGAATCGTACCTTTATCAAACCACAAACGAGGCATAACAAGTATTCGCGCTTCCAATCAATTAAACTTGTGCAGGGCATTCACCACCCAAAAATTATAATGTGGCATCGAACGCATCGATGCCACATTATAAACTAAGCTAAACTCTCAAGAAGAAGGCAAACGTTCACAAAAAGCAGGCTAAAACGCAACAGCAGCTACCTGAAGAGGCTACTGCAAAAGAGGAGTTGTTTTGACGTTTCCCTCTTTTGGAAAAGGCTGGAACCTGCGGCTTTGTTGATTATGCGCGTGAATAATTTACAGGGTCTTTTCATTAAAGCAAAAATTTTGCTAACGAAACCAAAATTACGCGTGTGCGTTTACACTAAGAAAATCAGAAAGATGCCTGCCACGACGGCTACTGCGCCGACGGTGCTAAACCACGTTGCTTTTTCTTTGAAGAACAAAAAGCCCGCCAACGCTGCGAAGAGCGGTGAAGTTGAGGAAATGGGGACAGCTTGAGTTTCAGGTATGTAGAGAAAACTGTAATTGATGAGGAGCCAGCCTAAGCCGTTAGCTACAAGCCCGCCGACGCAGAGCGTAATTAGCGTTTTCCGCGTTATTTTTAGGAAATTGCGGTTTCTATCGATAAACGGGCTAAAAGCTGTAAGCATCACCGCCAAAGAGGCGATTCGGACGGTTACAATGGCGTAATTAGCGTCTAAGCCGCTGATTCCGCTTGCAAACACGGCGTCCATTAAGGTTAAACTCGCAGACCATGCGACTGCGGTCGCTAAACTCGCAAGCACCCCTGTTAGCAGCCTCTTCCCTTTGGCGTCTGATGACTGAGAGTTTTTCTTGCTTAGCAGCCAAATTCCGAGCAGAATGATGGCTGCGCCAGTCAGCGTCATGAACGATAAAGGCTGATTTAGAAATAAAACTGCCCAAAGCAAACTGAACAGCGGGTAGGTTGAGGCAAGGGGGACGGCTCTGGAAACACCTATCGTTTTTAGCCCCAGCATATACAAGGTGTCGCCAACACCTAGTCCAATCGCACCGCTCACTATTGCAACCAAAATTACCCACGTTGGGAGGGAAGCTAAAACGCCAACTGTTCCAGACGCGACTAGCAAAACCGTCAGCACTAACCCGTTGGTTACGCAGCGGACAATGTTAGCTGAAACGGGGTTAGTGTCTTCTAGGGCGTTTCTGTAGAACAGGGGCGCTACAGCCCAGCTGATGGCAGCGCCAAGCGCCGCAAACTCCCCAATCATCAGTTCACTTAACCTTTGTCGGCTTATTCTCTGTTTTATTATAATAAAGTTGCCTCATTAAAGGCCGGCTTGAGATTCCAAGTTGTGTTTGGCTGTTAAAAAACAAAAACAGTTGACGTTGCGGTGAAAGCCTCATATAGAGAGGTAGGATAGTCATGTGAGGGGGAAAGAGTGGGTAACCACACTTTTTATGTCGTGGACGTGTTTGCCCAAAGCCGATACGCGGGCAACCAGCTTGCAGTAATAACGGATGCTGAGGACTTGACGGCTTTGGAGATGCAGAAAATCGCCAATGAAATGCATTTCTCAGAAACCACTTTTATCTTGGGAAGGGCAAAAGGTGGCTACGACGTTAGAATTTTTACGCCTTCAACAGAGGTGCCTTTTGCGGGGCACCCAACGTTGGGAACGGCTTACGTAATCAGAAACTTCATTGAGCAGTCAAACGCCATGCAGGTTACCTTGAACTTGAAGGTTGGAGAGATCAGGGTAACCTTTGAGGAGCAAGACAGCCAAAAGCTAGTTTGGATGCAGCAGGTACCTGCAAAATTCGGCGGTTTGTTTGAAGCAGCTTTTTTTGGAAAACTGTTGGGGTTAAAGCCGGAAGACTTTGATTTACGCTACCCTATTCAGCAGGTTTCAACTGGTTTACCGTTCATTATTGTTCCGTTGAGGACTCTTGGCGCCGTTAAACGTGCAAAAGTGAACCAGACATTACTGTATAAACGGTTAAACAGGTGTCAGGCGGGAATCTTAGTTTTCTGTCCTCAGACCTACAACGACGAAAACAGTTTGAACGTGAGGGTTTTCGTCGACTTCTTTGGCATACCAGAGGATCCTGCGACTGGTTCTGGAAACGGTTGTTTAGCTGCTTACCTGAGTAAGTACAGGTATTTTGGCTCTGAGAACGTGGACATACGTGTGGAGCAAGGGTTTGAAATAAATAGGCCTTCTATTTTGTACCTTAAAACTAAAATTAAAGATGAAAAAACAGAAGTGCATGTTGGTGGGCAAGTGCTGCTGGTTGCAAAAGGTGAGTTAATATCCTAAAACTTGGCGGGAAAAACAAGTCAAGCCTTC